>NZ_NFJG01000091.1:0-18993 GCF_002159755.1 Bacteroides sp. An269 | reverse complement strand
ATCTGACGAAGAACAGGAGCGAAAAGGACCAAAAAATCGCCCAAAGCACACACGGAAACGGATACATCAAGTCAAGAAAAACTTTTTGGAGAAATTCAAAACAGCTTCTGAATACATCAAGACGAAAAAAACTTTTGGTAGAAATTCAAAACAGTTTCTCAGTTTTTTATTTCGTCCGGTCCACCACATAATCTACATAAGCGGTGAGTGCCGCACGGAGCGACTCGTCCGTCTGGGCAGGAAGCAGACCAAGCGCTTTTTCACGATAATCGTGCATCACCTTGTCGGCATACTCGATGCCTCCCTCACGCTTCACGTAAGACACGAAAGAAGCAATTTCCTCCTGTGAGGCTTTCAACGAACGGATGCGCAGGGCCAGTTCTCGTGTCGCTTCATCCGCCTGATGATTGAGTACATACAAGGCAGGCAGGGTCAGTTTGCCTTCCAGCATATCATTGCCCGTAGGCTTTCCCAGCTCCTCGTTCTCGAAATAATCGAAAATATCATCTTTAATCTGGAAAGCGATACCTATCATTTCACCGAACAATGCGGCCTTGTCCACATCATCCGCCGAAGCCTTGACAGAAAGCGCACCACTCTCAGCACTTGCCGTAAAAAGGGCTGCCGTCTTCTTACGGATGACATCGAAATAAATCTCTTCGGAAAAATAAGTATTGCTGGTATTTGCCAATTGCACAATTTCACCTTCAGATAAGTTCTGTCCCAAGCGGGCCACCAGGTCCACCAGTTCGATTTCTTTTGTATAAGCGGCATGACGGAGGCTCGTAGCAAGCATATAATCGCCCACCAATACCGAGACACGGTTATCATACAGCGCATTGACCGACGCTTGTCCGCGCCGCTTGTCGCTCTTGTCAACCACATCGTCGTGAACCAGACTTGCCGTATGAAGCAATTCCAACGACAAAGCCGAATGCAACGTGGCGGAATTGATTTCGCCATAAAGTTTCGCCATCAACAATACCAGCATGGGGCGCATCATCTTCCCGTTACGCTTCCGGATATAGCCCAGCACATCGCCCAGTATCGGAGCGGTACTGGTCAAAGCGGTATCGAAAAGCATCCTAAATTCGCTCAGTTCCCTTTCTATCGGTTTCCTGATTAGTCCTATCTTGTCCATTAGAGATTTATTTGGGCACAAAAATAATAATAAAACATCGAAATACGGTGTTTTTTTGTACTTTTACGTTCAAAACATTAAATATTTTACACGAATGGAGAAACTTTTTCTACTGGACGCATACGCTTTGATTTACCGGGCATACTATGCTTTCATCAAAAATCCCCGTATCAACTCGAAGGGATTCAATACTTCCGCCATCATGGGCTTCGTCAATACACTGGAAGATGTGTTGAAGAAAGAGCAACCCACACACATCGGCATCGCGTTCGATCCTGCCGGTCCCACCTTCCGGCACGAGGCTTACCAACAATACAAAGCCCAGCGTGAGGAAACGCCGGAAGTAATCCGGCTTTCCGTACCTATCATAAAAGACATCATACGCGCCTACCGCATCCCCATCCTCGAAGTATCCGGATACGAGGCAGACGATGTCATCGGCACCCTTGCCACCGAAGCCGGACGCCAAGGCATACGTACTTATATGATGACCCCCGATAAAGACTACGGCCAGCTGGTATCGGACAACGTCTTTATGTACCGCCCCAAATACGGCGACAAGGAGTTTGAAGTAATGGGAGTCGAAGAAGTCAAAGCCAAATTCGACATACAGTCTCCTGCACAGGTCATCGACATGTTGGGACTAATGGGCGATACCGCCGACAACATCCCCGGTTGTCCGGGCGTAGGGGAAAAAACCGCACAAAAGCTGATTGCCCAGTTCGGAAGCATCGAGAACCTGCTCGACCATACCGGCGAACTGAAAGGAGCCATCAAGACCAAGGTAGAAACCAACCGCGAACAAATCCTGTTCTCCAAATTCCTTGCCACCATCAAGACCGATGTACCCATCCGCCTCGATATGGACGGGCTGAAACGGGAGGAGCCGGACAAGGAAACGCTCAAGCGGATATTCGAAGACCTGGAGTTCCGGAGCTTGCTCGACCGCGTGGTGGGAACCGATAAGAAAACCGCCGCTCCCCCACCCTCCGCGCAAGGCGATCTCTTTGGCTTTTTTACGCCCGAGAGTACGGAAGCTCCTGAAAATTCAAATCTCACAAGGCTTGACGACCTTGCTTTCGACTATCAACTCATTGATACAGAAGAAAAAATCGACCAATTATTACAAAATATCCTGACACAGAAGGTTTTCAGTCTGGATACGGAGACCACCGGAACCGACCCGATACGTGCCGAACTGGTGGGAATGAGCTTCTCGTATACCGAAAACCAGGCGTTTTATGTTCCCGTCCCCGCCGACCGCACCGAAGCGCAACGCATCGTGGATAAATTCAAGCCCGTCTTCGAAAACCCGCAAACATTAAAAGTGGGACAGAACATCAAATACGATATGCTGGTCTTGGCAAACTACGGTGTGGAGATACAAGGACCCATGTTCGACACGATGATAGCCCACTATGTGCTCCAACCCGAACTGCATCACGGAATGGACTACCTTGCCGAAATCTACCTGCA
Organism: Bacteroides sp. An269; assembly: GCF_002159755.1. Lineage (NCBI taxonomy): Bacteria > Pseudomonadati > Bacteroidota > Bacteroidia > Bacteroidales > Bacteroidaceae > Bacteroides > Bacteroides sp. An269. Next base: position 16,376 of record NZ_NFJG01000091.1, on the reverse strand, counting down.
CTACGAAACCATCAAGATAGAAGAGCTTATCGGCCCGAAAGGAAAGAACCAGAAGAGCATGCGCGACCTTGACCCTATCAATATATATAGGTACGCGTGCGAAGACGCCGATGTCACCCTGAAGCTGAAAAACGTATTGGAGAAAGAATTGAAGCAAAACGATGCCGAAGCCCTCTTCCGCGACATCGAAATGCCGCTCGTGCCCGTACTTGCCTATATGGAACGCAACGGCGTGCGCATCGATACCGAAGCTCTGAAGGAAACCTCGCGCCACTTCACCGCCCGCATGAACCAGATAGAAGAAGAAGTGCACCGCCTGGCTGGGGTAGAATTCAACATTGCCTCTCCCAAGCAAGTGGGCGAAGTGTTATTTGACCGCCTGAAAATCACAGACAAGCCCAAGAAGACCAAGACGGGGCAATATGTCACCTCTGAAGAAGTGTTGGAGAGCCTGAAAGGAAAGCACGAAATCGTAGAAAAGATTTTAGAGCACCGCGGATTAAAGAAGCTCCTCGGCACCTACATCGATGCCTTACCCCAGCTCATCAATCCCGAAACCGGACACATCCACACATCGTTCAACCAGACCGTAACCGCTACCGGACGCCTCAGTTCCAGCAACCCCAACTTGCAAAACATCCCCATACGAAACGAGGACGGGAAAGAAATCCGTAAGGCATTCATCCCCGATGAGGGTTGCGAGTTCTTCTCGGCCGACTATTCGCAAATCGAACTCCGCATCATGGCGCACCTCAGCGAAGACCCGCACATGATAGAAGCCTTCCGTGCCAATCAAGACATCCATGCCGCCACCGCCGCCAAGATATATAAGGAGAAGCTGGAAGACGTGACCCGCGAGCAACGGAGCAAGGCGAAAACCGCCAATTTCGGCATCATCTACGGCATCTCGGTATTCGGGCTTGCCGAACGTCTCGGCATCGACCGCAAGGAAGCCAAGGAATTGATAGACGGTTATTTCGAAAACTATCCGCACGTAAAGGAATACATGGACAAAAGCATCCAGTCGGCACGCGAAAAAGGCTACATCGAAACCATCTTCCGCCGCCGCAGGTATTTGCCCGACATCAATTCACGCAACGCCGTAGTGCGGGGATATGCCGAGCGCAATGCCATCAACGCCCCTATCCAAGGAAGTGCCGCCGACATCATCAAGGTAGCAATGGCGCGCATCTACCGCCGCTTCAGCGAAGAGGGAATCCGTTCGAAGATGATTCTCCAAGTACACGATGAACTTAACTTCAGCGTCCTGCCCGAAGAAAAGGAAAAAGTGCAACAGATTGTGATAACCGAAATGGAGAGTGCTTACAAAATGAAAGTTCCTTTGCAAGCCGACTGCGGTTGGGGTCAAAATTGGCTGGAAGCGCACTAAGGATTCGCAATAGTTAACATATCTTTATTTGCTAACATTTTGCTAAAATCGAATAAATTTTTAGCCGAAATGTTAGCTCATATCAAAAGTTTCACTACCTTTGCAGCGTAATCAAAAACAAAAAGATAGTAAACCCTTAAAAATATAAAGATATGAAAGCCTTGAATTTTATTAGAAGTTTAATTGTTGTAGCATGTGTATTTGTAGCCAACCTTACAGTTTCAGCTAACAATCCGGAAGCAGGTTTAATCTACAATACGGAAGAAGTAAACGGTGTCAAAGTTTCCGAAACTGTTTACAAGATGAACGAAGGTATCCTGACCAATTACGAAAAGTACAGTTATAAGTATAATGACAACAAACAGGTAGTAGAAAACACCCTGCAAAAGTGGGATGCATTCGATAACCAATGGCATAACCACATGCGTATCAAGTACTCATACGCTGGCGACAATGTCACTATCGAATACTACAAATGGAACAAAAGCAAGAAAGATTACATCCTTGTTCCAGACATGACTGTCACGGTACAACAATAAGCAGCACATAAAACAAAACATATTTTCATAAACTCTCTACACACGGAAGAGACGCCTCGCGAGAAGCGTCTCTTTTTTGTTTTAGTACTCTTCAAGTACAGATTCATACCAAGAACCGGCTTATTAAGTTACGATTTGTAAGCAATCGGCAAATCCTTTACCGTTTCACCCATATATTTTCCTTATCACGACAAACTATATTCCCCAAGCCAGCCCACATACTTTTATGTTCTCCATATCGAGAACACAAAAAGATATAGACTGCAACAGATTATTCATTAACCAACTCTCCAAAATAACTTTGCCGAAATGCATTTAAACCGACTCTGACGGTTATCGTTGAGATGATGCAAGTAAATTTTGCATAACAAATAGCAGACACTTGCCGATATGCCAAAAGAAATAACTATATTTGCACCCTAACGTAATACCTCAATCATGTCAGAGAAAGAATTAAACGCATACCGCTTCAGTCCGGAGCAGGAGCCTACGGACGAAATGCTGGAACAAATCATGAGGGAAGTTGCCGAGGAAGCGAGAATAAGCAACCAAAAGGCGACGGAGGAGCATTGGAAACAAATGCGGCAAAACGTTTTGACAAAACAAGCAAAATGGGCGAAAGACATAGAAAACATACGGAATGGACACAAATAAACGCTTACCGGAAATGATTGTAATAGCCGGACCTAATGGCTCAGGCAAGACATCCGTCACTCAAAAGTTCCTGCATCACGAATGGGCGGAAGGCACGCTATACATCAATCCGGACGAAGTGGCTAAAGATAAATATGGCGACTGGAACTCACCGGAAGCTGTACTAAAAGCAGCTAATTATTGCGCCGAGCTACGAGAAACATGTTTATCGGAAAGAAAAAGCTTTGTGTTTGAAACCGTAATGTCTGCCGAAGATAAAGTCGCATTCATCATTAAAGCCAAACGGCAAGGCTTCTTTATCCGTTTATTCTTTATCTCGACTTCACACCCCTCTATCAATGCGGCAAGGATTGCCAACAGAGTGATGAAAGGGGGACATGACGTGCCCATCACTAAAATCATTTCGCGCTATTTCAAGTCTATAGAAAATTGCAAGACCGTAGCGCCGATTGTGGACCGCCTCTATGTGTACGACAATTCCATAGACGGCGAAGATGCCAAACTTCAATTCCGCTTGGTCAATGGCGAATTAAAGAAAATGTATGTAACCGAAGTGTCTGAATGGGCGAAAATCCTACTACCAGATGCCCGATAATAAGAGGCTTCTATGTAAATAATCGGAGTGCCCTGCCCGATATGCCAAAAGAAATGACTACCTTTGCCCGTTGAAACAAGCAAGAAATCAAAACAATAAAAACAATATATCATTATGGCTTTACAATGTGGCATCGTCGGTTTGCCGAACGTGGGCAAATCTACGCTTTTCAATTGCTTATCAAACGCAAAGGCTCAAGCAGCCAATTTCCCTTTCTGTACCATCGAACCGAATGTGGGCGTAATTACCGTTCCCGATGAACGCCTCAACAAATTGGCGGAATTAGTCCATCCGGGACGCATCGTGCCTACTACCGTAGAAATCGTAGACATCGCCGGACTGGTGAAGGGTGCCAGCAAAGGCGAAGGACTGGGCAACAAGTTCCTGGCGAACATCCGCGAAACAGATGCCATCATCCACGTGCTGCGTTGCTTCGATGATGAAAACGTGACCCACGTAGACGGTACGGTAAATCCGGTACGCGACAAGGAAATCATTGATACCGAACTCCAGCTGAAAGACCTGGAAACCATCGAAAGCCGTATCCAACGCGTGCAAAAGCAGGCGCAAACCGGAGGTGACAAAGCAGCTAAACAAACCTATGATGTACTGGTGCGCTACAAAGAGGCACTGGAGCAAGGCAAATCGGCACGCACGGTGCAGTTCGAATCGAAAGACGAACAGAAAATAGCGCATGACCTGTTCCTGCTCACGGCGAAACCCGTGATGTATGTATGCAACGTAGACGAAGCAAGTGCTGCCACAGGCAACAAATACGTAGAGCAGGTACGTGAGGCGGTAAAGGACGAGAACGCCGAAATCCTGGTAGTAGCTGCCAAGACCGAAGCCGACATCGCCGAACTGGAAACCTACGAAGACCGCCAGATGTTCCTGCAGGAAGTGGGACTGGAAGAGTCGGGTGTGAACCGCCTCATCAAGTCAGCATACAAGCTTCTGAATCTGGAAACCTTTATCACCGCCGGTGAAATGGAAGTAAAGGCATGGACGTACCACAAAGGCTGGAAAGCTCCGCAATGTGCCGGCGTCATTCACACCGACTTCGAAAAGGGCTTCATCCGTGCCGAAGTCATCAAATACGAAGACTATATCCAATACGGAAGTGAAGCCGCCGTACGCGAGGCTGGCAAGCTGAACGTAGAGGGCAAAGACTACGTGGTGCAGGACGGCGACATCATGCACTTCCGCTTTAATGTGTAATCCGTTTTTTCACCACAGATTACACAGATTTTTCTATTTATTTAGAAGCTGTTTTGAATTTATCGTGCGATGATTTGGGATGAGTTTTTGAGGCATTTCCGCTTCTGTGATGAGGAAGATAGCGGGCTATCTGACGAAGAACAGGAGCGAAAAGGACCAAAAAATCGCCCAAAGCACACACAAAAACGGATACATCAAGCCAAGAAAAACTTTTTGGAGAAATTCAAAACAGCTTCTTATAATAATGGCAAGTGGGAGTAGTGTTATTATTGTCTCCCTTTGATTTTTAATAGAATAAAATCTGTGTAATCTGTGGTGAAAACCTCAAGAACTTAAAAAACTCACCATGAAATACTTAGTAGTAGGAACAGGGGGCGTGGGAGGCTCTATCGCCGGATTTCTCGCCCTGGCAGGCAAAGACGTGACCTGCATCGCACGCGGCAAACACCTGGATGCCATCCGGCAAAAAGGGCTTCACCTGAAATCGGACTTGAAAGGCGAACATTTTCTTCCCGTGAAGGCTTATACCGCCGAAGAATTCGAAGGAAAAGCCGACGTGATTTTCGTGTGCGTGAAAGGATATTCCATCGACTCTATCAAGGAAGTATTAGAACGTGCTTCCACCCCCGAAACGCTGGTCATCCCTATCCTCAACGTGTATGGCACCGGACCGCGCATCGGAAGGCTTGTGCCTTCGGTACACGTGCTCGACGGATGCATCTACATCGTAGGATTTGTTTCGGGAGAAGGCGAGATTACCCAAATGGGAAGCATCTTCCGCCTGGTGTTCGGCGCACGCCCTGAACAAGGCATTTCCTGCGAACAATTGAATCAAATAGCCGAAGAACTGCGTGCGTGCGGCATCAAAGTAGACGTATCGGACGACATCAACCGCGACACTTTCATCAAGTGGGCATTCATCTCCGCCATGGCATGTACCGGAGCCTACCACAATGTGCCCATGGGCGAAGTGCAGCACGAAGGCGAGGTGCGCGATACCTTTATCGGATTATCGCAGGAAAGTGCCGGAATCGGGCGCAAACTGGGTGTAATCTTCCCCGAAGACCCCGTAACGTATAACCTGAAAGTCATTGACAAGCTCGACCCGCACAGCACCGCCTCCATGCAGAAAGACATTGCCCGCGGACACGAATCGGAAATACAAGGCTTGCTGTTCGATATGATTGACTTGGGCGAACGGCTGGGCATCGATTTGCCGACGTATCACAAAGTGGCATTAAAATTCAAGAAAGCATAAGAAAGCATGAAACACATCATCAACATTGATACATGGGAACGGAAAGACAATTATAACTTCTTCCGAGGCTTTGCCAACTCGTGGATTGCCATAACGAGCGAAGCCGATTGCACCGAGGCATACGCACGGGCAAAGGCACAAGGGCATTCGTTTTTCCTCTATTATCTTTATGCCATCACGAAGGCGGTAAACGAAATCAAGGAATTGCGCTATCGCTGGGATAAGAACGGGCAAGTGGTCTACCACGATACGGTGGATGTGATTACACCTATCGCCGTACCGGGACGTACATTCTACACCGTGCGTATTCCCTATCATCCCGACTTCGATACATTCTACCGTGAAGCGCGGCGTATCATCACCTCCATTCCCGAAGACGGAGACCCGTATGGCACAGATAAGCAGATAGCGGAACAAGGAGATTTCGACGTGTTCCTGCTCAGCGCCACGCCGAAACTGTATTTCACCTCCATCACCTATACCCAACAATCGGTAGGGCATCCGTTGGATTATCCGTTGATGAATGCAGGCAAGGCAATCACCCGTGCAGGACGGCTCTACATGCCGATAGCACTTACCGTAAGCCATGCCTTTGCAGACGGAGCGCACATCTCGCTCTTCTTCGAGAAGGTGGAGCAGACGCTGAAGGAACTATAAACATTTACGATTAGACAATTTACTATTTACGATTTATGACTTTCTCCATCGTAAATAGTAAATTGTCTAATCGTAAATGGGCTTATTTCAAAAGTTCTTCAATCGCATCTATAATCTTCTTTTCGGTCGTACCTTTGGCATATCCTTTTATTATTTTCCGAATCACAAGATTCTCATCCAACAAGAAAAAGAAAGGCACAAAGCCTCCTGTCTTGTAATCAATGACTACTTGTTCGTTTCCGGACAAAAAAGTATAACCAATCTGATGGCGGCTTATATAATTCCGCACACTCGCTAACGGCTTGCCCCAAGAATCTATCGCAACCAACTGGAATTTATCTTTATCAAAACGCTTGTCCAATTCATTCAGAAACGGAATGGCAAGTTGGCATACCCCACATCCTATTCCCGTAAGATTGAGCAACATCACCTTTCCTTTCAAAGAAGAAAGCGAAACCGAATCACCCTGCATATTCACCGCCGTCCAATCGGGTGCCGGTTTATCCGCTAATTTAAAAGGTTCTTCATCACATTTGTTCTTTTCGCCCATCCGTACCAACTCATACCCTTCAGGCACAAGCGCATATAAATCGAAATTCTTATCGGGCAAAGTATTCAATTTCACATTCGAACATTCATCTATACCGGAATTACTTCCACAAAGTTCTCTTTTGTATTTATAAGGAAGGCCTGTCTCTTTATCTATCCAGATTTCAAAAACCATTATCGGGTCAGCCATAAAAGACATTTCCGGAAAATGGAAAGGCTTCCCGAAGAATTCCACTTCCACTCCTTCGTCGATAGTCAATTTCAAATAATACTCCTTCTCTGTCTCCTTCACTTCCCGAGTAACGTTATCTTTCGTTTCCAACGTATAACGGATGATACTCGTCACATAATTGAAAAAAGGAGGTTGGATAAGCCTTACCGGAAGAAACTGATTGGAAAAATCATTTACCTCTGCTACTTTTTGATAACGGTTCATATATACTGAAACTGTTCCGTCATATCCCAATTCAAAGCGCGTTTGGTCTTCAGAATCCCATTCTAAAAAACTCGACCCGATGGTGGTATCTTGCGGATTGCGGTATTCTTCCACAAACACCTTGCTGACACTACTTGGCAAAGTATCTCCCGCCATCCAACCTTCACTATACAAGTCATACGTCGCCGACTTGACGCTTTCTAACTTACTCAATACTTCTCTCAGATACTCTTGTGCCTGAAGGGAGCTGTCCGCCAGCAGGCACATTGCTAAAATAATCAGTGTTTTCATGTGTTGATGTTTTTAATGTTTTCTGCCGGCAAAAGAATAAGAATCCCAGCAATCGGACAAAAAAATTAGCTGAACTTTTTCTGAAATCTAAGTTTTTCGCTTATTTTGCTATCGGTTAGCATCGCATCTATGAAGACAAAAGAACTATACATCCTCGGCATCCTGAGTGCCATTATCGTTACGGCATTGTGTCTGTCTTTACAAGCAGGCGAAGAACGTATCCGGCAAGAAACGGATCATGCGTTCTGCGAAGCCACCGCCTGGCACTATACCGAACGGGTAGAACTGTTCCAGCATTTCACCCATCCCGACTTGAATCCCTATTCCGAATATTACATCACGGCTCCCGTCTACGACCGGAAGATAAAAAAATACACCCTGCGTACGTGGAAAGACCGAACGGTGTTTGTCTTCAAAGACAGTATAGACGAAGCAAAGGCACGCCGTCTGCTTAACGAGCACATTCTTACTAATGTCCACCCGATAGATGCCGACAAACTGAACATCTTGTTCCGGGCACGGCTCGCAGCGCGAAACATCTGCGGACAGACTGGAACCATCTATTACAACGGACAAGAAAGACACTGCAATTCCGACACGCTCAGTGCTTCTTCTGCCTATTCCACACCCGTTTACCGCCAGGATATCACGGGCGACATCCAGGCACAAGGATGGGTGGCATACGATACGGTCACACTGCTCCGCTACATCGACCGGCGTTTCTTCCTGCTCATAGCACTGATAGCTCTTGGCACCGCTATCTGTTATTACCTGCGGAAAAGAAGCAATGCCTCCCACATTTATCCAGACATTTCTGTCAATATGGAAAAGCAAGAATTAATCATTGATGGCATCCTCTGTCCGTTACCCAAGCTAGACCTCTCCTTGTTTTGCCTCCTGCTCCGAAAGAAAGGCAGGTGCGTAAGTCGCGGAGAAATCAAACAACGCTTCTGGAAAACCGACACCAATGCCGATGAAAAGATAGACACACATATCAAAATACTCCGGAAACACCTGAAAGGCTTTCCGGAGTATCAGATAGTGACCGTACGCGGGCAAGGCTATTACCTGTCGGTCAAGAAAGGATCCTGACATTAATCATCGGGCAATTGATGCGAGACATATACCAGCGCATCGCACAAGGCAGGACGCCAATAACTCCAATCGTGTCCCCCACCCTTCACACGAAACTCGTAAGGAATACCACGCTTGCGAAAGGCTGAGACTAAATCGATATTAGCATCATATGTAAAATCCTTGTCACCACAATCAATGAACCAACGGACGGCTTTCCATGCCGACACATTCTTTTCACTTCCTTCCGTTATCGTGCGGATAGGGTTGTAATCATCTACCAGCTTCTGACGCCAAGGGGCAGAAGGGTCATCCTTCAAAAACTCCAACGGCTGGCTACGCAAATAACTGCTCATCCCATAAACCACGTTGAACAAGTCGGGATGAAGCACACCATATACGACCGATGCACCTCCACCCATTGAATAACCTGCCACCGAACGGTATGCCTTTTCCGCCTTTACCCGGTAAGTCTGCTCGATATAAGGCATAAACTCCTGAAAGAAAAAGTCTTCATACCGCCAATGCGCAGCATTGAACCATATCATATTATCCTTGTTGGCCTCAGGACAAACCACAATCATTTCCTGCATCTGCCCACAAGCTATCAAGCTATCTGCCAAATGTGAAAGCCCACCATAACGTTCCCAATCGGTATTCGAGCAATTTCCTCCATGCAAAAGGTACAACACCGGATACGTACGAAGTGTATCCATATCATAACCCGGTGGTAAATAAACCGTATATTCACGTTCGGTAATACCTTGCAAAAGTGTACAAGGAACTGTCCGATAAAGCACTTTTCCACCTGCAAACAGTTTCAAGCAGCAAAGGCAAAACAAAAGATAAAAAAGAATGTATTTACGCATATTCCCTATTCATTTTCGTCATAGCCCAGAATCGAATCTCCACCAGTCCAAGTTAAACAAGGCATGGGGTTGTTTGCCTTTGAACACGAGGTACAAATCGTGGACACCTGTCACACTCTTCACCTGTGTTTTGAACTCCTGCCAGTTTTCCCATTCACCGGTGTAAGGAATATCAAGCGTACCCAATACTTCTCCTTCCAAGCCATCGATACGGAGTTCAATCTGTCCGCCAAAATAACGGCTAGAGGCACATGCCGTAAAAAGCGAAGCACCTTTGGCACCAAAATCTACTTCCCTTACCTTGATATAATCTCCGTGATGGACATCCGTGACATACACGCCACGCGCAGCATCCGTCCGGGTAGCCACGCCCTCGGACCAAGCTATGGTTTCAGCCTCTGTACGTATATAAGGATTAAGTCGGCCTACCGCTTCCGTTATGCCGGCATCGGTCATATGCATTTCTGGTATTTCTCCATTCGGGGTATAACGGAACTCTTCTACGCACACCGAACGGCAATAACTATGCCCGCCAGGCAAGGCATCGTTGTGATAGAAGAAATACGAATGTCCTTTATAGTCCACGATGCCCGGATGATTGGTATTGCTTCCACGCTCCAACGGCATAACCACGCCCTTAGCTTGCCACTTGCCGCCAGCCGAAGAGCTCATAGAATAGTGAATGGATTCGGGGAAACCCGCAGCATAAATCAGGTAATACCAGTCTCCACGCTTGTAAAGCCAGGGTGCTTCGGTAAATCCTCCCGAAAAGGCAATGCTATCCAAGCGGTTGATTGCCTCGATTTCTCCATCCAGACTTACCATATCTTCTTTCAGTTTGGCACGATAGCATACACCGTTTCCCCAATACAACCATGCCTGCCCATCGTCTGCAATATATACAGTGGGGTCTAAATCGTCCCAAGAATGTCCGGCATATGTCGTCATATCGTTCGTTACCAATCCGTGCCCCAAGGCATCCTTGAAAGGTCCGTAAGGTGTATCTCCTACAGCCACTCCGATAGAAGAACCGGGATTCTGCCGGTTTTGGGAAGAAATATACCAATAGAATTTCCCGTTTCTCGGTATGCATTGTGCCGCACTGGCATCACCTGCAGACCATGCAAAAGTACTGGTCTTGAGTGGTGCACCGTGATCTGTCCAATTTACCATATCGGTGGTGGTATAAAGCCGGTATTCACGCATCAGATACGAATTTTCAGGCGCATCCTTCTCGTCACAACCTACATAGAGATATAAAGTATCATTATACACCATAGGTGCCGGGTCGGCCGTATAATGAGTCTGTATAATCGGGTTTTGTGCTTGGACAGACATTACGCACATTCCTATTGACAACCCTAACAAATATTTCGTTTTCATAGTTCTTTTCACACAATTATAAGTAATACTAATCAGGGGTTAAAAGGGAGTCAGAGACCAATACTTTTTATATCGGTTTCAGAAGCAGGACTATCGGCCTTTAACTCCTGAACAAAATGATAACTCCTGTAAAACACAACTGCTTTTATACCATGCACGGCATAGGTTTGTGCATTTTCCCCGGAACAAATGTTTCCGCATTTGGATTACATTATCGTTTCAGGCAGCTTCCTTTTATGGTTTTCATATGAAAACCGTACGGTTTCCATATCAAGAACGTACGGTTTCCATATCGAGAACGTACGGTTTCCATATGAAAACCATAAAAGTATGCCGCCTGAAACAAAGATATGGGCTACATGCAAAGCCAAATGTTCCTTACCGATATGCCATCAAATGCAAGGATGATGTGCGCACCGTCTCTACGGAAATGGCGTGGCACATGCAGGAAATGCACAAATCCATACCGCGCAAGGCATAACTTTCGATTTATGTAAGAAACCAAGCATAATCTGTTGATTCAATCGGCAACATCTGCCACCACCTGCCAGGCAAAGACCGTTCCGTCTTTCCGGTCGGGACGTGTACCGGGCCAGTCGGCTGCATAAGGTTCGCCCGTCACCGGATTTAACCCGACAAAACGATTGGTATAAAGAGAAAGCAACATACAATGCCCCCACAACATATCTTGCCACAAGAAAAGACTTGCTTCTGTTTCTTCTTTCGTGATGCGCACATCGCCCGAAAGCCCCAACCCCGTTACGGTCAGAAATCCAGAACCATCCATTGCTTCAAGTGCCACACGTCCCTTACCACGGTCGTGTACCCTGAAATGGCATCCTAACCCTTCGAATTCTGCACTTCCCGAAGCTACATGATGTAACATCCCATGCGGATTGGCCCAAGCCCGTTCACCATTGGCAAGATTGGTCAGTGTAATGATTTTGCCTACAGGCAGATTCTTCGAACGATCGGCAAAAGGTTCGTACACTTCGAAATTGTCGAAATCGGCACGCCCGCCTTTCTTCCCCTCTGTATTGTAAGCAAACAAAGCATAACGCACTCCCTGGAACGTATGCATCTGATACCCCAAACGCAACTGGTTGCCTATGGTCTCGAACGTATCTCCATCGGTACTATAACTTAATGAGGCCAAGTCATTATGATAATCGCCGTGAGCCCGCAACCATACTTTGGCAGATTCCAGCGGCTTGTCGGTATGTACATTCTTCACCATATCATAAAAACGAAGCATCAGTCCCTCGTCGGTGCGTGTCACGCCCACCCAATAATAGGGTGTATTCAGCAGAGCAAGACCAGCTACGTCACCTTTCTTCAGTCCACGTGCATCCAGTTCTACCGTAGCCATCGATTCGGGACCAACCACACGCTGGGTCAGTGTATTCCGAGCAAACATCAGACTCTTGGCAGGAAGTGTATGCAGACGCAGCACACCTTTTGCCAGTTCCCATCTGTTATCAACCGGGATATGATTCCATTGCCAGACTGGCTTCAGACTATTATCCGAGAAGTCATCGCTCCGTTCATAAGGAGCATGAGGACTCTCCTCCACACCCGTATCGGGCTTGAACCAGGTACGTGGCGAACGTCCCAGATTACCTTCTACCCCGAAATAAGGCCAACCGTCTTTCCATGTTACTGGAGACAAGTAAGTAAGACGTCCCACCGATTTCATATCCATCATCGAGAAGCCCCACCATTCACCATTAGGCAAATCTACAATGCCTCCCTGATGCAAAGGCACGGCACTGAAATAATTATCAGAAGGAGGCTGGAAACTGAATTTGCTCCCTTCGTCAGGTATATCAGACCAGAAACCATAGCCTTGTGTCCACCAACCCTGTTGTATCCCCATTGTTTCCCGATGGCTGATAACCGTTGTCTCATACGGACCTTCAGGACGGTCGGCACGGGCACACTGCATACGTCCTACCGGAGCATAGTCAGCACTGATGATGTAGTATTTCCCGTTAATTTTATAGAAATGATGTCCTTCCCCCATTGCATTTCCTTTCGGGATGATAATCCGGTCACTTCCTTCAACATATCCGCTGAAGTCTGGTTTGATTTCGATAAGGTGCACTTCATCATACCCGTGAACAGCATAAATCTTATCGTCATCATCAAATAAAACGCCCAAATCATAAATGCGTCCACCCATGTTCTTATGTATCCAGGGACCTTCAGGACGGTCTGCCGAAAATACCTGCAATCCATAGTTGTTCACATTAACAAAAATATAAAACTTCCCTTTGTGATAACGGATGGCAGGTGCCCAGATACCATTCCCATACACACCTTTCTTTCCTTCCAAATGGAATTCAGGTCCCAAGTCCAACTTGTCGAAAACATAAGTAACAAATTCCCAATTCACCAAATCTTTAGAGCGAAGCAAAGGCAATCCGGGCATAGTATGCATCGAACTGGCAACCATATAAAAATCTGTTCCCACCCGAATCAAGTCAGGATCGGTAAACTCATCATAGAACAAGGGATTGGTAAACGTACCGTTCCCGTTATCAGCAGTCCACGTCTGAGCCTGCAGGTTATACCACCCACAAATTCCCAGCACAAAAAGCCATAGATACTTCATTGTTTGTCCTCCTTACTGCTTCGGATGAAACATCCAGTAATCGAAATACATCACCCTGCCAGGCTTATCACCTTTGCATATAAAATACAGGTCATGCACGCCACTTATAGCTTCCACTTTGGAAGTAACCAGCGCCCAACGGTCATCCCAACCAGTCATAGGTACCTGCAACGTAGCCAGCAGCTTTCCTTGCAGACCATCGGCACGCACCTCCAGAGTTACCCCTCCGTTGTGTGTAGTTCCTACACGAGCAATGATGTCAGATGCCCCTTGGCTACGGAAGTCTACGCCCTTCACCTTGATGTATGCCCCATCACGCATAGCATTGACAAATACACCCACTTCTCCGTTTTGTGCCGACTTCATCCCTTCGGAGAAAGCCATCGTTTCAGCTTCATTCTTCCGGTACGGATTAAGTGCCGTCAACCCTTCACGGATACCTTCGGTCATCTTCATCGGCTGGATAGAACCATCGGCATTAAACACAACTTTCTCCACGCATACCGAACGGGTAAAGCCCGAACCTCCAGGCAGGGCACCATTGTGGTAGAAAAGGTAAGTTCCGCCTTTATAGTCCACAATACCCGGATGATTGGTAAAACTCCTTCCTTCGGTAGGCATCAGCGTACCTCCGTATTTCCAAGGTCCCAACGGACTCTTGCTCATCGAATAGCCCAAATGTTCGGATATCGGTCCACCAGCCCACAACAGGTAATACCAATCCTTGTGCTTGTAAAGCCATGGGCCTTCTTCGTAAAGTGTGGGACGTTCAGGCACATTCCCTTCCCGCTTACCAAAAGCCTCTTCGGTCATATCCACCTTCACAACATCTCCCGAATATGATATCATATCTTCGTTCAACTTCACATAATAACAAAAAGGATTGCCCCAATACAGATAAGCCTGCCCGTCATCGTCTATCATTACGGTAGGATCTATGTCCCCTTTTCCACTACTCACCAATGGCTTGCCAAGTGGGTCGTAGAAAGGACCATAAGGACTGTCTGCTACAGCTACGCCAATAGCTCCCCCTCCTTTTTTCATCGTCACCGGGACATACGCATAAAATTTACCTCCACGTTCGACACACTGCATAGCCCAAGCATCTCCCCGCGCCCACTCGAATGTCTTGTACGACAAGGGAGTCGGATGTTCAGTCCAGTTTACCATATCTTCGGTAGAGTACAATTTCCAGTCGTTCATTGTAAACCACGTAGATGCGTCTTCATCATGGCTTGTATATAAATACAAGCGGTCACCATATACCATCGGTGCCGGGTCGGCGGTATAAGCAGTCTGGACAATCGGGTTTTGTGCCATAACCAGTATAGGGGTTACAAGCATCGAAAGACTAATAAATATGTTTTTCATAAACTATGTCATTCTATTATTCTACAAATTTCCAATAATCCCAATTCATCAGGTCTTTTCCGGCATCACCTTTGAAACGGAACACCAGGTCGTGAACACCCTTCGCCCCTTTCACCGGACAGGCAAACTCCTTGTATATGTCCATTCCTCCGGTAGCCTCAACTTGAACTGTTCCTACCAACGGACCATCGGCTTGGTCTAAATGAATCTCAATTGCGCAATGCCCTGCATCAGAAGCGACAGAAGCCACAAAACGAGATGCGCCTTCTTTTCCGAAATCAACACCTTTTACCACCAAAGTATCAGAGTCATTGATTTTCGTGACATAAATGCCACCATCGGTACGGCGCTCGGTTTTCAGCCCATATCCCCAAGCCATAGTCTCGGCTTCTACCCTGCGGTAAGGATTAAAGTTTTCAATCTGCACCAGCTTCGTATCTTTAAAATAAGGCACCTCCTGTATCGTACCGTCTACATTATAATGCATTTCGGCGGCCGATATCGAACGGCGTTCATGATGCTCCTCCATTTCGAGACGCAACAGATCGTAATTCTGTCCGAAAACGTAACTCTTGCCTTTATAGTCAATGATTCCCGGATGATTTCCGCGCGTACGGTCGGTAGGAGCCATGATGTAGCCCTTCACCTCCCATGGTCCCGTAGGACTGTTACTCATGGCATATCCGATTCCTTCTGGGCAACAAGTAGAAGCGTATGCCAGATAATATTTCCCGTTACGTTTGTAAAACCACGGTCCTTCCTGATAATGCTCCAACTTGCCTATCTTCACAATATCGCCCGAATACGACACCATGTCTTTGTTCAGTTTCACATAATACAAGTTCGGGTTACCCCAATACATATAGGCTTGTCCGTCATCGTCAATCCAAACAGTAGGATCGATATCTTCCCAATGCTCTTGTTGCCACACGATAGGCTTGCCTATGGGATCCTTAAAAGGTCCGTAAGGCGAATCGGAAACCAATACGCCAATGCCGTTCCCATGAAGGGGGCAATACATATAAAACTTACCGTCACGCTCCACCACTTGTTGTGCCCATGCACCGTTATCGCGCTTACGCCATACAAAGTCTTTCAAGGAAGCCACAGGCCCATGGTCGGTCCAGTTCACCATATCAGTAGAGGTATATAGCTGCCAGTCGAGCATCTTGAAGTCATAGCCTTGCGCATCGTCCTCATCGTGACTGGTATACAGAAAAATCGTGTCATTGTACACCATCGGTGCAGGATCGGCGGTGTATTTGGTCTGAATAATCGGGTCTTGGGCATTTGCACCAAGGGCACACAAGCCCAGCATCATAAATGCTAATTTTTTCGATTTGTTTTTCATCTTTTATTTTTGATTTAATGAGAAGCTGTTTTGAATTTCTCCAAAAAGTTTTTCTTGGCTTGATGTATCCGTTTTCGTGTGTGCTTTGGGCGATTTTTTGGTCCTTTTCGCTCCTGTTCTTCGTCAG
>NZ_NFJG01000090.1:0-19057 GCF_002159755.1 Bacteroides sp. An269 | reverse complement strand
AACAGGAGCGGAAAGGACCAAAAAATCGCCCAAAGCACACACGAAAACGGATACATCAAGCCAAGAAAAACTTTTTGGAGAAATTCAAAACAGCTTCTCAAAACAGCTTCTTATTCTCTTAATGGAAAAGAGGCTTATCTACCGTTCCATGGCAAATAAGCCCCTTTCCATATAATTATTCTTGCCCGAACCGCTTGGCTTGCTCAGCTATCAACGCCTCGTCATCGAAATAATTGATTTTCATGGCACGGCGCACCTCATCGAGTGTCTGTGCAGCGGCTTCACGTGCCACCTCACACCCTTTCTTCAGCATGTCGTAAATAGCCGGAATGTCTTTTTCATACGCTTTCCGGCGTTCGCGTATCGGAGCCAGTTCCTCTTGCATGATAGCTGCCAGGAACTTCTTCACTTTCACATCGCCCAGACCGCCACGTGTATAATGCGCTTTCAATTCATCGAGGTTGGCATAATCGGGCAGGTAACGGCCGAAATGTTCCGGACGGCAGAAAGCGTCCAAGTAAGTAAATACGGTATTGCCTTCCAGTTTACCCGGATCGCTCACCTTGATATGGGTAGGGTCGGTGTACATGCTTCTCACTTTCTTTTCTACCTCATCCGCCGAATCGGACAGATAGATGCAGTTGCCCAACGACTTGCTCATCTTTGCCTTCCCGTCCGTTCCCGGCAAGCGCAGGCAAGCGGCATTGTCGGGAAGCAGGATTTCGGGTTCTACCAGCGTCTCGCCATAGATGTAATTGAAGCGGCGCACAATCTCACGTGCCTGTTCCAACATCGGTTCCTGGTCTTCGCCCACAGGTACTGTCGTCGCCTTGAAGGCAGTGATATCCGCCGCCTGGCTGATGGGGTAGGTAAAGAAGCCCACGGGGATGCTGGTCTCGAAATTGCGCATCTGGATTTCGGTCTTCACCGTGGGGTTGCGTTGCAGGCGCGACACCGTGACCAAGTCCATATAATAAAAGGTAAGCTCGCACAATTCCGGTATCTGCGACTGGATGAAAATGGTCGACTTTGAAGGGTCCAAGCCCACAGCCAGATAATCGAGAGCCACCTCAATCACGTTCTGACGCACCTTCTCAGGATTGTCAATGTTATCGGTCAGTGCCTGTCCGTCGGCTTCAAATACAAAGATTTTCTTGTAAAGCCCTGAGTTCTGAAGTTCTACACGACGACGCAAAGAGCCAACATAATGTCCGATATGTAATTTACCGGTAGGACGGTCACCGGTTAAAATAATCTTTTCTTTTTCCATATTGCAATTTCTTATTAAATTATTGGGACAAAGATAATCAAAACCTTTGTTTTCTTCAAAAATAAATTGTTCCTTTGCAAAAAGAGTCCATCCAATTAATAATGAACAATGAATAATTAACAACGGTAGCAGACTACAACCCTCGTTATTCATTATTCACTATTAATTATTAACTCAACATAAATCTATATAATGCCATGAAAAAGGAATTAAAGAAAGTCCTGGTCCTTGGGTCGGGCGCACTCAAGATCGGACAAGCCGGAGAATTCGACTACTCGGGCTCGCAAGCACTGAAAGCCTTACGCGAAGAAGGAATACGTTCGGTGCTCATCAATCCCAACATCGCCACCATCCAGACCTCGGAAGGCATTGCCGACCAAGTATATTTCTTGCCGGTCACTCCGTATTTCGTAACCGAAATCATCAAGAAAGAACGGCCCGACGGCATCCTGCTGGCTTTCGGAGGACAAACCGCCCTGAATTGCGGTACTGAATTGTATACCAACGGAACATTAAAAGAATATGGCGTAGAAGTGCTGGGCACCTCGGTAGATGCCATCATGTACACCGAAGACCGTGATCTTTTCGTTAAGAAGCTGAATGAAATTTCGCTAAAGACCCCTATCAGCCAAGCTGTAGAAAACACGAAAGATGCCATCGAAGCCGCACGCCGCATCGGTTATCCGGTAATGATTCGTTCGGCATACGCGCTGGGAGGCTTGGGAAGCGGTATCTGCCCCACGGAAGAAGCTTTCATCGAGCTGGCAGAAAGTGCTTTCACATTCTCTCCGCAAATCTTGGTAGAGGAATCGCTGAAAGGCTGGAAAGAAATCGAATTTGAGGTTATCCGCGATGCAAATGACCATTGTTTCACCGTAGCAAGCATGGAGAATTTTGACCCACTGGGCATCCACACCGGCGAATCCATCGTAGTTGCCCCCACTTGTTCGCTCAAAGAAGAACAAGTCACCATGCTACAGGAAATATCCAAGCAATGTGTACGCCATCTGGGCATCGTGGGTGAATGTAACATTCAGTTCGCTTTCCATGCCGAAACCAATGATTACCGCATCATCGAGGTGAACGCACGCCTCAGCCGTTCTTCCGCATTGGCATCGAAAGCCACCGGATATCCGCTCGCTTTCGTAGCTGCAAAAATAGCTTTGGGATACAACCTCGATGAAATTGGTGAAATAGGCACGACCAACTCGGCATACGTGGCTCCCTCGCTGGATTATCTCATCTGCAAAATTCCGCGTTGGGACTTGACCAAGTTTGTGGGCGTATCACGCCGTATTGGTTCGAGTATGAAATCGGTAGGCGAAATCATGTCCATCGGACGTTCGTTCGAAGAAATCATCCAAAAGGGATTGCGTATGGTAGGACAGGGCATGCACGGCTTCGTAGGCAACGACCATACCCGCTTTGATAATCTGGACGATGAACTGGCAAACCCCACCGACCTCCGTATCTTCGCTATCGCACAGGCATTGGAAGAAGGCTATACCATCGAACGTATTTACGACCTGACCAAGATAGACCCATGGTTCATCGAACGCCTGAAAAACATCGTTGATTACAAGCACAAGTTACAGACTTACAACACACTGGAAGAACTTCCTGCTGATGTATTGCGTGAGGCAAAACGCCTGGGATTCTCCGATTTCCAAATTGCCCGTTTCGTATTGAAGCCTGCAAACGGAACCATGGAAAAAGAAAATCTTATGGTACGCGACTATCGCAAACAACTGGGTATCCTTCCTGCAGTAAAACGTATCAACACCGTGGCTTCGGAACATCCTGAACTGACTAATTATCTCTATATGACATATGGCACCGAAGGCTATGACATCAATTATTATAAGAACGAAAAATCAGTCATTGTGCTTGGCTCAGGTGCCTATCGCATCGGTTCGTCGGTAGAGTTCGACTGGTGCTCGGTGAATGCCATCCAGACTGCACGCAAACTGGGATACAAATCAATCATGATTAACTATAATCCAGAAACCGTATCGACCGATTATGATATGTGCGACCGCCTGTACTTCGACGAATTATCATTCGAGCGTGTGCTGGATGTCATCGATCTGGAACAGCCCCGCGGTGTCATCGTGTCGGTAGGCGGACAAATCCCGAACAACCTTGCCATGAAGCTTTACCGCCAGTCGGTACCCATCCTCGGTACTTCACCCATCTCCATCGACCGTGCCGAAAACCGCAACAAGTTCTCAGCGATGCTCGACCAACTAGGTATCGACCAGCCCGCCTGGCAGGAACTGACCAGCCTGGAAGACGTAGAGAAATTCGTGGAAAAAGTAGGCTATCCTGTTCTGGTGCGCCCATCGTACGTATTAAGCGGTGCTGCAATGAACGTATGCTACGATGAAGAAGAATTGAAGCGTTACCTCCAAATGGCAAGTGAGGTTTCAAAGCAATACCCTGTAGTGGTATCCCAATTCATGCAGGAAACCAAGGAAATCGAATTCGATGCCGTGGCACAAAACGGCGAAATTGTAGAATATGCCATCTCTGAGCACATCGAATATGCCGGTGTACACTCGGGTGATGCCACTTTGGTCTTCCCCGCACAGCAGATATACTTCTCGACAGCTCGCCAAATCAAGAAAATCAGCCGGCGCATCGCACAAGAGCTGAATATCTCCGGTCCGTTCAATATCCAGTATCTGGCACGCAAAAACGAAGTAAAGGTTATCGAATGTAACTTGCGTGCTTCACGCAGCTTCCCCTTCGTATCGAAAGTATTGAAACGCAACTTCATCGAAACAGCCACACGCATCATGCTCGATGCTCCCTACACCCGTCCCGACAAGTCGGCATTCGACATCGACTGGATAGGCGTAAAAGCTTCCCAGTTCTCGTTTGCGCGTCTGCAGAATGCCGACCCGGTATTAGGAGTAGACATGTCATCTACCGGAGAAGTAGGCTGCCTGGGTGATGATTTCGACGAAGCCCTGCTGAATGCAATGATAGCCACCGGATACAAGATACCGAAAAAATCCATCCTGCTTTCTTCGGGTGCCACAAAATCAAAAGTCGACCTGTTGGATGCCAGCCACGAACTGAGCAAGAACGGCTACCACATCTATGCCACAGCTGGTACAGCCACGTTCCTCAATTCACACGGCATTCCTACCACTCCGGTATTCTGGCCCGATGAACGTCCACATGCCGAAAACAACGTAATGAAGATGATTGCCGGTCATAAGTTTGACCTGATTGTAAACATTCCGAAAAATCACACCAAACGTGAACTGACCAACGGATACCGTATCCGCCGGGGTGCCATCGACCATAACATCCCGCTTATTACCAATGCCCGCCTGGCAAAAGCCTTTATCGAAGCTTTCTGTCAGATGAAGCAGGAAGACATCAAGATAAAGAGTTGGCAAGAATACAAATAATAAATAAATGAAGAATGAGGAATGAAGAATCAGTGGATGTTTACTTACGTATTCTTAATTCTTCATTCTTCATTCTTAATTCTTAATTCTTCATTTTTCATTCTTCATTCTTCATTAAAATAAAATATGCTGCTGTTTATTTCCTGTGCCAAAACCATGACCGAACGTCACCCCCGGGTCACCTTACCTTTTACCACCTTACCCTACTTCGAAAGCGAAGCCCGGGCAAACGCTATGGAAATGAATCAATTCAGTGCCGATGATTTAGGCAAACTGCTCCATATCAATACCAAGCTGGCTGCCGAGAACTACCTGCGCTATCAGAACTTCTTTTCACCCGACACACCTTCACTTCCCGCCTTGCTGGCATATACAGGTATGGTATTCAAGCACATTAATGGCTCATCATTTACGCTCGATGATTTCACTTATGCACAAGAGCATCTGCTTATCACTTCCTTTTTGTACGGTTTGTTGCGTCCGCTCGACCTGATTCATTCCTACCGTCTCGAAGGCAACGTATGCCTGCCTAAACACGATTGCACAATGTTTGATTACTGGAAACCCATACTGACCAGCTGGTTTATCGAAGCCATCCGTAAGCAGGGAGGCATACTTGTCAATCTTGCCAGTGCAGAAATGAAAGACCTGTTTCATTGGGAACGCATCACCGAAGCCGTGCACGTCATTACCCCTGATTTTTGGGTACAAAAAGAGGGAAAACTCAAAAGCATTACCGTCTACGCCAAAATGTGTCGCGGAGAAATGACACGCTTTCTCTTAAAAAATCGGATAGAAGCCCCCGAACAAATCAAGACATTCAAATGGGAAGGCTTTACCTACCGCCCTGAAGCCAGTACTCCCAACCATCCGGTCTTTGTACTAGAATAATTGTCGAGGACACGGTCTGTACTGATATCAGAAAGAGAATATAATCTGGTAAAAGTCCGCAACCGGCCTATAAAGACCGGTCGATTACGGACAGATTATTCAGTTATATTGAGCGATTGAGTTTCCATTTCGTACGAAACGGTATAAATCGTGCCGGAAGCGATTGGCTTGTCTGCTTCCTCCCCATAAGAGCCTGTATCTGTTAGAGGCTCACCATCTTTATTGGTTGCAGTTAATGTATAGCTGAATATTTTTTCTTCCTGATAGGGGAAGTAAGCGGTTTCACCGGACTGCAAAGCGACTGTTCTGCCACCCACTGTTACACTCAACGTACAGGAAGGGAAAACTTCTTTATATTCTTCGGGAAACTGAAACGATACGCCGAAGTTTGTCATCGGGACTTCTACCTTGACTTGGGTAGTCTGCTCGGTCAAGATTTCAAACTTCTTTTCCGCATAATAAACAGGTGTACCCTTATCCTCATTCGTCCACTCGCTTTCCTTTCCATAGTCGCTGCTATATACTTTAAGGGAATACCCCGTACCGGCTTCCAATTCGATTTTGTTTGCCAACTCGGTTTCGGTCAAAGTCTGAACGGTTTCTTCATCCTTGAGGATTTCAATCGTTAACGGTTCTTCATCGGCACGCGAAGAAACTACATGTACTTGGGTTGTTGCTACCGATAGTTCGGATATAGAAAGATAGCCGTAGCCTGTTTCTGCATTGGGCAGCTCTTCCTGTTGGCAGCTTGCCAAGAGGAAGATTCCTAATAATAGGTATAGTAGGTTTTGTTTCATATTACTTATCATATACTAATTCTACATCGTCAATATAAAGTTCACTACCTCGATGAGATGGCTCGGCACTGTTACTTCCCATCAAACTCCAAGTTTCATAATCTTTCACATCTGAATTAAAACCTGACTTAAAAACAATAACTAAAGTTTCAGGTTCTAATTCTTTATACTCATCCACATAATCAATATCCAATGTTATTTCTTTAAAAGAGCTAACAGAACTTGTTTCATTCAAACTGGCAGATCCTAAGATCTCTCCATTTATACCTTTCAGTTGAATGTAAATATCACTTGAATCCCCATTGTATGGAGTGTACTTATAATAAAATCGCAAACCTGTCGGACGAGATTTATGTACGATTCCATAATTTTTTGTTGCGGTATCTTCACTATGATTTACATTGGTCAATGTTCCTAAAAATAATTCACTCGGAGTTATTATTTCAGGACCACTAGTCCCTCCATAACCATATCCCATTGTCATTATCCAAGCAGAAGCAGAACCGTTACTTCCTTCTCGAGCAGTAGCAGGACGTGTTCCTGAACGACTATTGAAAGCAGTATTTCCCCATATAAAAGCATGTGTATCATCGCAAGTTAACTCATTCAATGTACACCAACCACTCCATGAATATACAGCACCATATTGAGAACCATTACTATCGTTTCCTTTCGTTATTGTTCCACCTTCCAATCCACCATTCTCCAACTCTATCACTGGATAAGTTGTTACCTCAACCTCTTCCGTGTAATGATCTCCATATTTTCCACGTACTTTATAAGCTGTTTTTGGAGTCAATTCCGTAATTATACTATCCAATGAACTTGTCCATTCTCCATCAACCGTTCGATATTCATATGTCAGTCCTTTACTAATCACAGAAACATTACCATGTGTTACCTGACTATTTGCCGTAAATTGTCTTGTCCAAGTGTTACCCGGATAAACAACCAAATTAAACTCTGGCGCACTTGTCTGAATTGTATAAACCTGTTCACCTTCTAAAGTACGGTTATTAGCCTTTACTTCATCCAATGTTATAACATTCGATAAAACCTCTCCAGTTGTGCTACCTGTTAATTTAGCCGTCAATCCTGTAAAATCTAACGATGCTTCCTTGAAACCAATCACAGGCAATATGATACCAGCATTCGTTAAAGCCGTTCTGTCCTCTTCCGATAATTCGGACAACGTATAAGTTTTATTTAATGACTGATATGTTTCATCCGCCAGATTTAACGTAAACTTCAACTCCTGCAAAGCTGAAGAAAGATTAAAATTAAATTTAGCAGTCGGTGTTTCTGTTTCATACATAGATAATGTATTGTCTGTAAACCCTTCCGCTGTCACTTTCGGTTTCGGCAACCATTCCATAGGAATCGTTTCAGATACAGTTACTTCTTTTACTTCCACTTTGGTGATTTCTATCTTCACGCCCGGCTCTACCGCACCTATTTTCAGCGTAATGACACAATGTGCTCCGGCTGCAAATGTAGCCGGGTCTGAAAACTTGTCATCGGTCAAAGTCTGCACCACTTCTTCTCCACCGTCCTTAAGAATCCCTCTAAATTCAAATGTCGGTGTAGACCCTGCACGATAGTAAGCACTTTTGACACCGTCAATCAGTGCGCTATCTCCTGCCACCAAGACATTCAGTTCGCATTTCGAAAACTGGTCTTCAAACTTTAAAGCACCTCCATCGCTGAACACTACCGAAGCCAACGCATTCGCAACCTTACATTTTACGTTTACAGTCTTCGATTCTCCGTCTGCCAACTCCGCTTCGGCAGTCCCTTTATAATAAGGAGCATCCACAGCCAAGAGTTGATTCTCACCGTGCGTTGCCTCTATCGCATACGTCCCGGCAGATGCCGGAATCAATTTGTTTGTGTACGAACCGTTGTACAGTTCGCTTCCTGTTACCTGATTCGTTATCTTCAAATTGAATTGCGAAGCCACAGGCTCGCCCAACTCCTCAGGCGTACTGCGCGACTCCACCTTTACATCTTCCGCCAACGATACAAGAAACCCCGTCTTGCCTGTTTGCGACAGGTTTTCTTCCTCACTGCATGCTACAAAAAGCACGCCCAGCAATGTTGCCACTAAAAACCTTACCTTATTCATATACCAATTCCATTTCGTCTAACCAAAGTGTACTGCCTACTCCTCCTATAAAATAATCACCATATTTACTTGCCGAAGCTACGATAACAATGTAACGGGGCGTGCGGTTATTCGCACGATATTCCAGCGGAATGGTAATCTGCTGGTACGATGAAGTTGTTTGCGCCGAGATAAATTCTCCATATGCGATGATGTTCGCATCGTTTTTATCAAACATCTGCCGCTTCGATGGAGCAGTACGTATTTCATAAGGCTCCGATTTATCGGACAAAGCAATATAAACATGACACGAATCCGGACGTCCACGCAGGTTTTCCAACTCTCCTACACTATTCCCTATTTTATTAATTGTAGTTGACGTATACTTATAATAAAAACGCAATGCCGTAGGGAATGTGGTAAAAGGTTGCCCGAAATGTAAAATACCATTCGTACCGTCCAGCGCAAAATCACCCGTAAAGATATTGCCAGCCCCTAACTTGATAACAGCATCTTTTGATTCCAACAAAGCTGCCTGCCCGGATACTGCATCCGAAGTAGGAGTTGTCAGATTACTAAGAAATTGAGCAGCACCCGGATTCCCACTTCCCCAAAAACTACTGCCTGAGACATTGGGAATATATACTTTCCCATCCATATACCAATTTTCGAACCCTCCGTTTTCCAACGGAGTAGCAGGGGCAGTGGTAAACGATTGTTCTGCTCCTGCTACTCCGTCGACACTTACTCGATATTGGTACGTCGTGCTTGCTTGCAGCCCACTGAAAGAGGCCAAAAACGAAGTTCCGCTTACAGACACTGCCGATGAAGACAATTCCGTCCACGTGCTTTCACTTTGCGTTTTATATTCTACCACTGGTGTCTTCCCATTTTGAATACTGCCGTTCAGCGAAGCGGTAGTGACACGGGCAAACACATCACCCGTTGCCGCTCCGCTACTTTCCTGATGATAGACATATACCCGCCAGCGATAGGACACTTCTTCCCAACCGTATGTAGCATAAAAATCCACGGGGGAAGAAAAGTCGAAAGTATCAAACTCCGTAGGATCGGGAGCAACCGTTCCATGTGCACCTGCCAAATTAAACGAAGTCACCTTAATGGCATTCAACGGCTGTTCGGAATCTACATAAATAATGACCGTCCGTGTATTGGTGTCAATAATCGGATTGCCAATCTGATTTTGCAGCATAATCTGACGGTCGATAATCTGCTCCACCGTCACCGTCCAATCGTAATCCTGATATGTACGCAAAGTGAAATGCACAGGTTGAGTAAAATCCATGCGTGTATCCATCGACAAGGGCAGGTCATCAAGTGAAGCAAAGCCTGAACGTGGAAAACGAGCATAATCCTGGCAAGCAGCAGAGTCGGGAATCAGCTCTGCCTCATTAGAAACCGTCAGACGGGTAATACGCAACTCGCTAAGATCTACTGAATCGTCTACATACAGCGTCACCGTACGGTTCTGTTCGCTGATAGTTGCCTGCACGTTTCCGCCATCCTCTCCGGCACGCTGTCCTTCCACTTCCAAAGCCGTGATGTTGCCATACACAATGGGATAAGGGATATCATTATCTATCTTGCAAGAGGAAAGGAAAAGCACACCTAACGCCATACATCGTAACAGAACGGCGAAAGTCCATTGACCAATTGATTTTCTCATACAATACAAAAATTCTTCATTCATCATTCTTCATTCATCATTTTTAGAGATAGAACGTCATGCCGATGTTGATGGAAAACAGGTTTATCTTAAAGTTTCCCGAACTGGTCCGGCGCTTTCCTGTTTCCACTTGATTCGTATTCTGGTCTTGCCACTTGAAGTCAAATCCCATGATGTCCATCGACACTTCAACCGCTGCCCAGTCGGTCACAAAAGCAGTCATGCCCGGCGCAATGCCTATCTGCAAGTGGTTGGCGGTCTGGTAAGTTCCATCGTATTCTGTCCCCGAACCCGTAGAGTTCTTTCCCTCACTATATCCGTAAGTAAGACGCACTTCATTGAACAGACCGAAAATCTTACTTTTCCCTATCGGCATATAAGTACGCAAAAAGCCTGATACCTCATATTTGTGTTGCAGGTAGTACAGGTCGCTCAGACTGATGTTCAAGTCATCTCCCAAATTAAGGTCAAAATTGGGCATATCCAGATAAGCACGGTCGTAAGTGAAGCGGAAACCTGCCGCCATGTTGTTGGCAAAAAAATAGCCGAAGTAGGGACTGACTTTGAAACTGTATCCCTCCCCTTGCACGTCTTTCAAGACCAAAAAGTTCAAATTATCTTCCTCATGCTCGGAATACGAAATGCTTCCTCCTGCCATCCATTGTCCTTTGGGTATGAATACCGATTCCTGCACACCCCGGTCGATGCGCTTGAACTTCCGTCTTTCTTTCTGTGCTCCTGCCGTAAGCGTCACGCCTACCAAAAGCACAATGGCTAAAAGTAATCTTTTTGTCATGTAAAAGGTTATTTCGATGTATAAATGCTTAGACACTACAAATGTCATTCTGAACGAAGTGAAGAATCTCGCGTACATCCACATCAAGTGGCAGAGATCCTTCGCTACGCTCAGGATGACATTACTAAGCTATCTTATTTATTTTTCCAAATAGAAGGTGTTCCTTCGTAGACAAGGCTGAAATCGTCTACATAGAGGGTACTGCCTTTACCACCCGTGAAATAATCACCGTATTTGCTGGAACTGCATACGATTATCAAATGCGTAGGCTGTTCACCAAATTGACTTTCTTTATATTGCAACGGTATATTGAATTCCTTCCATTCACCATTTGTATTAACACATTGGTCAACAGGTAGTTCTCCGTACGCAATAAACTGATCATTATTCCAAATATTTTGGGCTGTAAGAAGAGTCTCTGTTTTCGTATTGTCTACTTGATATGTCCCTTTTGACAGAATAATGAAAATAGAGCACAAATCCATATCACCTTTACTTACTGTATTTGCAGGTTGATTACCGCCAACATAATCTATTGCTACCGGTTTATATTGATACCATCCTTTGAAGGCAATAGGACGAGAAGTAAATGGTTGACCAAAATCAATTTTAGCTCCATTTATCCCTACCAAACCATTAAATCTACCATAATAGAGACTGGCGGCAGCCAATTTAATGAAAGCGTATTGAGTTTCCAATTTAGCTGCAGAATTACCTCCATACTTCACATCTGTGCTTTGAGTAGTCGGATTAATTCCAAAATTACCAGAACCCGGATTACTGCTATCCCACATATAATTACCACCGTTATAATCAGTCTCTGTTGCTGCATACCAAACACTTCCTGATTTATACCAATTTTCAAAGCCGGCATTCTGCAGTTGTTCTTGTGTAGCTTCTCCTCCCGTTGGAGCTTCTGCTGTTTTAATCGATTTTGCACCTTGAATCTCAACTCCATCTACATTTACCAAACGATATTCATATTCAGTATCTGCGGTCAATCCCGATATAAATGCCGTATAGATGCCATCCTTTTCCGTTGTTTTCACGTCAATCCAACCTTCATCATCCGCTTCCGAAGCTCTTGACTGAGAAGAAACAGCTTCACGATATTGAAACTTAATGCCTTCTGTGCTAACTCCGGTTCCGAATGTCAGGTTCTCTGCTTTTAAATAAACAAGATTATCCCATACACCCGTAGTTGTAGTCGCTCCAGTAGTTGGTTTAGTCGATACATTGAAGGTATACGAATATTCGTGCGTAGTAGGATCCACAGTAACCGAAATGCCGCTTTCGCCTGTACCCGACTCCTTAATATTTAAGATGAAATGATCGCGGGCTTTCACTGGATTACCCTCCGCATCGGTCAACTCCTTACGCATCGAGTTCGAAACACCTTCATTGTTCACCACGGTAATATTCGCGAACAACCTTGATACCGGAAAATAGGCCGAACGGGTTTCCGTAGACTCAAAAGACAAGCTGTAAGTAGGCGATGCACCGTTAGAAACGGCATCATCGTCAACAGTTGCCGCAACAGAACGTACTTTTGTAAGCAATGCCTTATCAAAGTTCACGGTCACTTTCACATTTGCCAGCGTACACGTAATGGTTTCATTAACCTCCTTATCCGCTGCAATCGTCACTTCCTTGCTGCCTGTATAATAAGGAATATTAAAACCGGCAGCCTGTCCGTCCCATCCATTGGAAGAAGCCTTAATGGTGTACGTACCTACAGGCAGTTCAATGGATTTATTTTGCCACAATTTCCAGTCTTCAGTCTCTTCTACTGTCTCGCCCTCTGCGTTTACAATCTGCACAGCGATTTGTTCGGGTTTATAGCCCTCGGGCACATCTGCACGCGAGTTGGTACTCATGTCTTCGTTTACAGTCAAGCGAAGATACCCCGTTGCCCCTCCTGTCAAGTTTTCTTCTTGCTGGCAAGCAAAGAAGAAGAGGGTGCTTGCGATTAATAAAATAGTATATATGCGTTTCATTGTTTATTCATTCCTTTGTTTACGGATTACTCTGTTATAGAAATATTTAAAGTCCCTTCAGCAGACAAACTAGCCTCATCTATGACCTTAACAGTAAACTCATGATTTCCTGTAAAATTAGTCAGCATTCCACCCAACGTCTCATTTAAAGTAAATGTATATGAATCCGCACCAGAAGTAGGCGGTGGAAATAGTCCTGCTAACGTAGTATTGGTAATCAAAGATGCACCTGCTGTCAAACCAAATTCTTTACTAGCTAGCATACTCTTAAACACAAGATTATCAGAATCCGCAGTTACTATAACATCCTCAATTCCATTTGGAACTTCCATTTCAATAGTCAAAACCGGGAAAGTTCCATCTGTAGATTTGTTAAAATTTAAAGTTTTCGTCAAATATTCACCACTCAAAGTCGGAGCAGGACCTATCTCCGGTTCTTCCGGCTCTTCCTCTTCTCCACCAGTCCCTGGTTCTTCCGGTTCTTCAGAACTACCTTCACCCGGCTTAACCGTTACCGGCACATCTTCTGAATCTTCATCAAACGAAACACTTGCATTAATCGTAATTCCGCTACCTTGGATACCTGTCGGATCTTCTGAAGTATTTTCTTCCATTTGGATAGTCAACGCATCGCTGCCTGCCCAATTGCTGCCCTCAGGTTTAGACAAGAGACGCGATTCGGTGACCTCCTGCCCTCCGCCCATCGGCGTAGCGGTAATAGCGACCTTGATTTCTGTAACATTCTCTGCTACCATCCAATAAACTGCAGCCGGATTCTTGTCTGTTTCGTCAAAATTCAAGATATTGTCACTACCATCGTTTATCGTAATGTCCCACGATTCAAACTTCGCCAAGAAATTTGCTGTATAAGTAAGCTGAATCTTCATGTTCTTCATGGTACACTTCACCTCGGCAGAAGATTCCACTCCCGCAGTAATCTTAATAGGTGTCGTACCCTCATAATAAGGAGTAGCCATCTGCGGCTCCAGTTCAGCATTGGAATGCGCCGTTACGGTATATTCGCCTATGGGCAGTTCCACCTTGCCCCCGTTTTCCGCCTTCAAGGCTGCATAGCTTTCGTATTCCTTGGAGTAAGAAGGGTCGGTCACACCAGTAATGGTTACCGGGAAATCATCGGCACTGACTGCTACACCTACATTTTCACCATCATCGTTTGCATTATCCGCACGCGAAACCACACTGTTTTGCGAAGCGTTGACCGCTACACCCAAGTTCAGGTATCCCACTTCGGAAGTCCCCGCACCGCTGCCTTTCAGTTCATCTTTCATCTCGCACGATACGAGACCGGCACAAAGCAGCAGACATGCCGTTATTGTATTGAATAATTTCATACGTTGTTCTGTTTTAAAGTTTGTTTATCTATTAAAGCCAATCCGAAGGGATTTCGATATCGATAGGAATATCATTTACCGAATTGTCTATCTCAATAGTAATACCCACATTTCCAGTCGCTTCTTCCACTACTGGAGCAATGTTCAGCTTCCATGCCTTGGCAGCACTGATATCGTGTGTCCTTACAATATCACTGGCAGTTTTTCCTTCTTTATCTACCAGCTTAATGGTAGCAGTAAGTTTTTCTGAACTTGTGACCGCCATATAGACGGGGTCGGCATTATCCTTTTTCCATGTATAATTACCTTCACCCAAAGCATCAGTTCCGGTAAACACCACATAATAATCATTGAAATAATCTGCCATCTTGGCATCAAAATTCACCGTTACCCGTGCACACTGTGGGGTGCAGTTCACCGTGGCAGTCGCCGTTTGGTCACTGTTCACATTAAAGCCAGCACTTCCTTCCACATACATTCCTTTCGTGGTAGCAGCAAGCCCCTTGTAGTCTTCGCCGGTAAAAGCGAGCACCGTATAACTTCCGTTATCCAATTCTATCAAATCTTGTGGAATAGTCGTACCTGTCCATTCACAACCTTCTACTACATTCCCGTCTTTCAGAATCTGTACGGTATAGTTAGCCAAATTGTTGTAATCCGATTCGGTAATAGCCCGCGACTGGAACTCTGTCCCTACATTCAGCGAAAGCTTCACCAAGCCTTTACCTTCTGCTGCGCCCTGCACCACCTCCTCATCTGAAGAGCAGGATGCAACAGATGCACCCATCACTAACAGCGCACAAAACATTACTACATACTTTTTCATCTTTCTCATGTTAAAATTGTTGTTGTTCGAGTTTTAAGTATTTAAGTTTGAGTTTCCCCAATTGTTCTTTTTTTTAGCCTTTTGGCCTTTTCTTCAATAATTACGATGCTCTACTACTTTACTTAATTTTAAGCTTGTTAGCCTTTCATCCGTTTTTGTTTTTTAAGTTTCCGGTAACCCACCAACGTACAAATATTGTATTTTCTTCACCATAACCGGAATATAAACCATAGAGCATCATTCATATTGTCCTTTTCTTAGGATCCGGTAAACACATTCATTCCCGACTCCAAACATACGGAATCCCCGTTTACTCTTTGTATTGTTATTTTTTTTCGTCTGCAAAATTGCAATCTTTCACAAAAACTCACAATATCTATTTTTATTATTTTTGTTCTATTTTTATTATCTGGTATTTTTTTGTCTATTGATCAACTGAACGCAAAGACACAAAACGCTTCACCACCTTGCCTGTACGGAATCGCCGCAATTGACCGAGACTCTGTGTCCTTCGTGACAACAATCGTCCGGTACAGACATTACGTGTGTCTCAATTGTTAATTTGAAAAAATCTTTTATACCTGATAATGACGGATTTCAAGATTAAAAAGTAACTTTGCCACCAAACACCAATCAATAGCATGGAAACAAACGAAAAAGAATTGCCTAAGATAGACCTGCCCGAAGACTGGGTGATAGGTACTGACATCAACAAAGACCTGCTGAGCCTGTATGCATATTATCCCGTAAGGCTGAAATGTGAAATGTTTGTAATGTGCCTTGCTGGAGAAGTGGAAGCCATGGTCAACCTGAACGAAATACAAGTGCGGCCCAACGATGTCATTACACTGATGCCAGGCACCATCTTCCAGATAAACGAAGTACGAGGTGACCTGAAAATCTATTTTCTAGGATTTTCTTCGGGATTTATCGAACGGAGCGGACAGTCGCGTTCCATGCTGGACGCTATCTTCCTTACGTTAGGGCGGCCAGTTATCCCACTAAAATCCGAAGGAGCACTCATGATGGAAAAATACCTGCAGATGTTGATAGGTATGTACGAACAATTCAACGAAAAAATACGCCAGGAAATAGCCCCCAACCTATATGCTGACGTTCATACGGGTATCTCCATCATCTACAAAAGCCGGCATTATGACAAGATTTCCTTGTCGAAAAGCGAACTGATATGCCGCAGCTTCATGCAACTGGTCACCCAACACTACAACCAGACGCGCAACGTAAGCTGGTATGCACAAAAACTGGGTATTACGCATGCACATCTGTGCGCCGTAGTAAAACAGATAACGGGCAAGACATGCATTGATGTCATTGCATCGATGGTTATTATGGATGCCAAGTCACAACTGAAATCGACCAACCTCACCATACAGGCAATCTCCGACTCGCTGAACTTTGCCAACATCTCGTTCTTCGGCAAATATTTTAAACGCTATGTGGGTATCAGTCCGCTGGAATACAGGAAGCTTTAAGAAATTATCCTCAATGGCAAAGCCTCTACCACACTTGGGAACATCACGTAAAAATGATTTCAGGTATGCCTATGGACAATAATTGCCCAATACGCATGTCCGCAACCAGCCAGTCCAGCTAGGGTTGAAAACGCAGTAGCACTGCATTCGCTGATGAAGATATACTTCAACTGCTGATGAAGATATCTTCAACCGCCGATGAAGTATATATTCAACCGCGCATGCAGTATATATTCATTTTTAAGGAGTATGTATTGGCTGTTGGCAAACATGCATTTTGACAAAAAACAAATCATCCTGAAACCAGCAATTTACTTTCCGATTTCAGGATGATTTGTTTTTTGTCAATATCAGATGTATACAGATTTATTCTGTTACAGCTTCATTTTCTATCGTTACATCATCAATATACAATGTACTTCCTACAGCCGCATTATAAGCCGCACCGTCTGCACTTGCCGAGAAGATAACGGCAAACTTGTATGTCTTGCTGGCATCATAGTCCTTTACATATTCCAAATTCAGTTCGAACGGAGTATATTCAGCTACAGTTTCTCCAGAACTGAAAGAAGCCATTGCCACAATCTTGTCTGATGTATAGATGGTACTTCCATTCAACGTTTCATCTTCACTTTCCACTTCATACAAAACAGCACTGATGGCGCAAGCATCTTTCTGGTCTGCCTGCAATTCCCCTGCAGCATTATAAAACTCTGCACCCGGAGTGTACTTATAATAACCTGATACTTTCACAGGCTTTTTATCATAAAGAATACCAAATTCAGTCGTTGCCATCGGGTCAGTCATAGCAGCAAATGCATTAAATGTACCCAAGAACATCGATCCGGCAGTCACCTTCGGTATGGTTTGTCCAAAAATATTTCCACCTTGCGTATCAACCGATTCCAGCATAGCAGCTGTACTTCCCGAATGAGCATCCGTGGTCTGACGTACCGGATATTCACCCGTATAAGTAATGCCCCCCAAACTACCTAAGTTCTTTATCAAGGCTACGGCATCGTTACAAGTAGCCCAACCTTCGGGATTTACCACTTCGGGAGACATAGCACCTTCGGGAGTAGCCCATGTTTCGAAATCGTACTGGATAAGGCTACCCATATTGCAAGAAACAGTATAAGTCTTAGAAGTACCATCTTCGGCTACTACAGTAAATGTAGCCGAGCCACTTGCAAAGCTTACAGCCGAACCGCTTGCCGGAGTTACCGTAGCACCGGCTGAAACTTCAATAGTCGGAACCAAAGCACTTACATCACCATCTTCTTCTGCCTTGAAAGTAATAGTAGCATTTGCCTCATCTATTACCGGTTGAGAAAGTACTGCAGCATTGGCAGCTACCGTTGTGTCAAAAGTAAACGATGTTATATTCGCTTCACTGCTTCTTATTACATCATCCTCATCACATGATGTAAACAACGATGCAATACATACTGCAACAAACAAGTAAAAAAACAAATATTTTCTCATTTCCATCAAAATTGAATCACCAATAAAAAAGCACGGAAAGCGAGAAACCTCTCCTCACACCCGTACTCCAAAAATTTTCATTTTCAATTGGCAGCTTTTGTACCTTCGTAAGTCACCTCCACTGTATAAGAAACAGGATTTCCCAACAACGATACATTGTCTATGTTTAAATCAAGATTCAATTTCCCATTCTCAAAAGTACCCGTAGCATCAATATCAGCTTCAAGCATCCCCGCTACAGCCAAATTGGAAGTAGCTGTGAAATTATAGGTATTATCACCTGCGCTCGTCAATTGACAATTTTCCAAGGCAATATTGCCTATAGGCATTTCCATAAATGTAAAGTCTGTAATCTGCAAATCTACTGCATTGTCTCCTGCTTTCGCAACCGATATGGTCTGTGAAATAGCATCCCCCGTAGGAACAGAAACCCCATCTGTAACCAAAGCAATACTCAAATTACCTTGATAATCACCAATGACAGAATCCGCCGCAGAAACAGTTTCTACCGGATCGTCATCATCACTACACGAAGTGAAGAAAGGCATCGTGCAAAGCACGGCAAACACATAAAAAAACAAATTCTTTTTCATTTCTTTCTAATTAAAGTTTAGTTAATCAACAAATATCTTATACGAGTTGTTGTAAATCAAGCGCAAAAATGGGACAAATTCCCAATATATACAAGGTCTATTTATATAATCTTTGTCCCATTTTTAAAAGGATATCATAAATAAGCCAAAAATCAGCCTATTAATCGGCACAAATTTCAGATTCGGATAAAAACCTGTTTAGAAACCGTTTTGAATTTCTCTCATAACATAATGTTATAAGTAAGAAGCTGTTTTGAATTTATCGTGCGATGATTTGGGATGAGTTTTTGAGGCATTTTCGCTTCTGTGATGAGGAAGATAGCGGGCTATCTGACGAAGAACAG
>NZ_NFJG01000009.1:0-61197 GCF_002159755.1 Bacteroides sp. An269 | reverse complement strand
TAGGGCTTCCGCCTATAGGACACAATAGGTCACCTCCTTTTCTTGGTTAACCTTTTTTACGGCAAAGGTAACTTTTTTCTTTGCCCTTTTACCAATGCAAATCTAAAGGGGGACACAGAGTATCACAGAGGAAAATTTAAAGACTCTGTGTGCCTCTGTGGCCTCTGTGGTGAAATATTGCTTGTTTTATCGTCACAAAAATAAGCATTTTGTCCGACTTATCCGGCATTGCCTGCCGATTTATTCGGGAGAAACCGTCCGCAGCACGTAGCCTTTTTTCTTGATGGACTCGATGCGTATGCCCGAATCGTCTTTCAGGTAGTGGCGCAGGTAGGAAATCTGCACGTTCAGCGCAAGCGAGTTGGCGTACGAGTCGTTTCCCCATACGTGGGTCAGGATGTTTTCGCGGTAGACGGTCTGGTTGATGTTTTGGAACAGCAGGGTCAGTATTTCCGCCTGACGCGAGGTGACGGTGTGCGCCGTGCCGCATACGGTCAGCTCGTTGGTTTCGGGCGAGAAGAGGGTATGGCTGGCTTGGTAGTGCGGGTTGTCTTCGCCGGTACTGTCCGCGAAACGTTCTTCTATCTTTGCCAATAGTTCTTCGGGATAGAAGGGCTTGGGGATGTAGTCGTTCCCTTTCAGGCTGAATCCTTTCAGACGGTCGGAGATTTCGGTGCGGTCGGACAGGAAGAACAGCAGCACTTTCTTGTCCCAGCTGCGGATTTGCCGTGCCACCTCGAAGCCGTTTATCTCCGGCATATTGATGTCCAGCAATACCAGGTCGGGGCGGCAGAGGCGGAACTGCTCCAGCGCCTGCTTCCCGTCGGGCACGTGTACGACTTCGTAGCCTGCTCTTTCGAGGAAGCGTTTCAAGAACAACGAATATGTGGCGTCGTCGTCGGCAAACAGGATTTTTAAGGGTGAATCGTTCATTGCGGTATAGATATATAAAAGGTGGTACCTCGGTTTGGTTCGCTCTCTACGCGGATGTGCCCGCGGTGGGCTTCCACCAAGCTTTTTACGTAGCTCAGCCCCAGTCCCAGTCCCGGAATGTTCTCGCGGCGCACTGCCGGGCTGCGGTAGAATTTCTCGAAGATGTGTTTCAGCTCGTCGGCTGGGATGCCCCTGCCGTTGTCGCTCACCTTGATGTCTGTCCGGTTGCCCGTCTGGCGGAGGGTAATTGTAATGACGGCTTCGCCCCGCGCATACTTCACGGCGTTTTCCAGCAGGTTGCTGAAGATGTTGCTGATGTGCATCCGGTCGGCTTTCACGAGGATGTCTTGCGGCTCGGAGTCGATGCGGATGCTCACGCCCTGCCTTTCGGCCTTTTCCGCCAGCGGACGGAGGAGGGCGTTCAGGCTGAACACGGTGCGGTTGAGCGGGATTTCCTTGAAGTCGCCGTAGGTCATGTCGCGCAGCTTCGAGAAGTAAGCGGAGAGGTTGTCCAGCTCTGCTTGTGCATCGGCAACCGCTTCCCGGCGCAATGTTTCATCGCGGCTCATTTCTTTGTCCTTAAGTACCGACATCAGGATTTTTAGCGACTGTACGGGGCGTTTCAGTTCGTGAATCATCGCGTGCAGGAAGTCGTTGCGCAGGCGGTTCAGCTTCCGTTCGCCGTGAATGGTGCGTGCCTGGTAGATGAGGCAGAGCATCAGGAGGACTGCCCATACGGCAGATGCCGCCAGCATCCAGTATATCTCTTTCAGCAGCGTGCCGGTCTTGAGGCTGCCTCCGATGAAGACGCTTTCCCGGTTCAGGGGGTTGATGCCGAACTGCAGGCGGTACGTGGGGCGGAAGAAACTGCCTGCCGACACGGTCTCGATGTCCGCCAGCAGCTGCCGTCCGGCAGAGGCGGTGACCGTGAGTGCCGGTTCGTCCAGCCGTTCGCGCAAGAAGGCTTCCAGTGCTTGAGGGGAGGCAAGCCCGCGTTCGCTTGCTACGTAGCGTGTCGCCAAGGTACTCCAGTTGTTGTAGGAGACGGAAGCAGGCAGGTAGAACGTGTCGGTCTGCAGCGTCAGGCGAGGGTTCAGCCGCACGATGCCGTTTTCAACGTACGAGCCGGGCACCGAAGTGTAGGTGTCCAGCAGCTCATGGGTTTCGGCGGTAAAGAGGTAGACCACGAAGCCTTTGTCGGACGGCACCTCCATTTGCTGGCGGAAGAAGTCGTCACAGCATTGTCCTACCAGCCGTTTCTGTTCGTCGACCGCCTGCTCCAGCGCGTGCCGGCACTGCAGGCGGAAGCCGATTGCCTGCGCTATCAGAATGGACAGCGAGGCGACTATGGTGACGAGGTTTATCCAAGGGACTGATTTCTTCATAAGCGTATGTTTGATTGTGCACGACAAAGATAGCGGAAAAAACCGGAACTGTGGCGCGGAGTAATAAAATAGTAATATAGGCGTAACCCACGGGTAAGGATTATTTTTCGCCGCCGGGAAGTTTTGCCGTTACTTTGCAGCGAGTTCCAGCCGGATAAGCATTGTCGGAGGCTCGGACGATGCCAATCCTACAGGATAAGTGCTGTCGGAAGCTCGGACGATGCCAATCCTGCAGGATTTGTGCTGTCGGAGGCTCGGACGATGCCAATCCTGCAGGATAAGTGCTGTCGGAAGCTCGGACGATGCCAATCCTACAGGATAAGTGCTGTCGGAGGCTCGGACGATGCCAATCCTACAGGATACGTGCTGTCGGAGGCTCGGACGATGCCAATCCTGTAGGATAAGTGTTGCCGACTGCGGACGGAATGATAAATCTTAACGAAAACAAAACATACGATGATGAAAAGAATGATTTTTACAGCGATGTTGCTGCACTGCGTCTGTGCAGGCATCGGGGCGGACAGCCTGACGGGAAAAGTGACGGATGAGGCGCATCGGGGAGTGGCGTACGCCAATGTGGTGCTGCTCGCGCTGCCCGATTCGGTTTTTGTGGCTGGCACGGTGAGCGATGCCGACGGATGTTTCATGCTGGAGGCTTCGGCTCTGGGCGAAGGCTTGCTGCGGTTCTCGTGCTTGGGCTACCACTCGTGCACGGTTCCGGCAAGCGGCTTTACGGGTGAAGTGACGCTGCGCGAAGAGAGCGTTCGGCTGCAGGGCGTGGAGGTGGTGGCGGAACGTCCCGTTCATCAGCTGAAAGACGGCGCGCTGCTGACCCGCGTGGAGGGCACGGCGTTGAGCCAATACCACCGCATCAACGATATGCTGGCAGTGTTGCCGGGGATGACGTTCACCGTGTCGGGCGAGGTGGAAGTGTTCGGCTTGGGCACTCCGGTGATTTACATCAACAACCGCAAGGCGCGTGCCGACGAGCTGCAGCAGCTCACGCCGCAAGACATCCGTTCGGTGGAGCTGATTACCAATCCGGGCGCACGCTACGACGCCGAGGGGAAAGCGGTGCTGAAGGTCTATACCTTGCGCCGTGACGACGGGCATGCCTTGCTGGCGGAGCACGTGTCGGAGCAGGGCAGGCGGTATTCCGACTACGAGACGCTGCGCTACGACTACTGGAACCGGAAGCTCCACGTGTCGGCGTATTACCAGTATGCCGATTACCGTTCGGTGGTGAACCAGCCGCAATCGCACGAGCTGGCGTTGGGCGACAGCCTGTATCTGTACCGGAATCCCGACCAGGGCGACCGCCGCGACACGAAGCAACATACGTGGTACGCTAATGCAGATTATGAGCTTACCGCCCGTCACGTGATAGGGGCGAAGGTGGAAGGCACACATACACGTGACTATACGTTCCGTACCGGGAGCCTGGCATACGGGTGGAGCCATGCACCCTTGGCGGAAAAAGACATCGACAACGATTACCTGAACCGCACCGACGTGTATCACGCCAACCTGTTCCATAACGCCGACTGGAGCAACCGGCTTTCGTCCGCCCTCAACCTCGACTTTGTGTACAACCGGAACCGCTATCGGCAGGCGACGGCGGAAACAAGTTCGGGCGAACGGCTGGAAACAGAAAGCCATGGGAAGGGGAATCTGTCGATTGCCTCGGGCCAGTTGGCGTTCGATTACCGCCCTGCCTCCGGTGTGCAGGTGGGCTTTGGAAGCGACGTGAGCCGGGTGCATACGCACAACGAACTGCAGAGCACGGCAGACAATGTGGCGGCTTCGCTTTACGATGAAGACGAAGTGCGTGCGGCGGCGTTTGCAGACGTGTCGGCAGAGGCGGGCGACTTTTCTTTCCGGGCAGGTGTGCGTTACGAATATATGCAGATGAAGTTCCGCGACCGGCTGGACGCTTCGGGCAACCTGACCCGCCGCTTCCACAACGTCTATCCTTCGGCAAGCGTCAGCTACAAGCGTAACGGCTGGAGCCAGACGTTGTCTTTCTCGTCGCGCACCACACGTCCTTCGTTCCGCCAGCTGAGCAACGCCGTCTATTACAGCAACGAGTTCATGTACCAGCGGGGCAATCCGCTGCTGCTGCCTGCCACGGCGTACAAACTGGAGTGGAGCATCAGCCACAAACCTTTTTATTTTAGCGCGAGCTATACGTACGAGAAGAACCACCTGTCCACCTGCCATGAGGAAGAAGCGGGAAACCGCATCATCAGCACCTTTTGCAATTACCGCCGCATTCAGTACCTGAAGGCGACGCTGAACATTCAGAAGACGTTCGGCATCTGGCATCCTTCCCTTACGTTGGGCATCAGCCAGCCCTTTTTCAAGGTGATGTACCGTGGAGAACCGCTTGCCTACCATTCGCCCAACTGTATCGCTGCGCTCAACCAGCAGTTCACATTCCCGAAAGACTATCTGCTAAGTGTGTATTACGCCTTCTATTCCGGCGGCGATTTGGGGAGCGTATCCATTCGTCCTTACCAAATGCTGAATCTGGAATTGCAGAAAGATTTCTTCGAGAAACGTTTCAGTGTCAGCCTGAAGGCTTACGACCTGCTGCGCACCATGAAGTTCCGCGAAGAGCAGCGTGAGGGAAACCTCCGTTTCACCCAGACCGAAGACTACCAGCTATGGAATTTCTCCGTCAGCCTGGTCTTCCGTTTCAATCAGTTGAAGAACACGTACCGCGGCAAGAACTCTTCGGCAAGCGATATGGAGCGGATGTGACGAAAGGTATTAGGTGACAAGGTACTAGGTACTAGGTTCTGAATAGCTTGGTTTACATCAGCAGGACTATTTGAAACCTAGTCGCCTAGTCCCTGGTTACCTAGTTACCTGATTTCAGTTTTGCCGTGAATGCCTTGGCTTTTTCCAGTGTGGCAGCTTCCTCTTCGGGAGAGGCATAGGCATGCTTGTATCCTTTTATCACGTTCCATTCACCGCGGGTGAAGTCGGGGAAAGCTACCGGTGCGCAGCCATTGTCCATCGACAGTTCGCCCAGTTCGGCAAGGCAGCACCATTCGGCAAGGTCGTACACGTCCATGTCCAGCGGCAATCCGTTCTGCAGGCAATATACTAAACGGCTGTCCATAATGAAGTCCATACCTCCATGTCCGCCTACTTCTTTTGCCATCTCGCCATATTTCTTCAGGATCGGGTGCTGGTATTTGGCTACCAAGGCTTCTTGCTCAGCTTTCGGAAGGAAGCCGTGTGCGCTGAGGTCGTCCACTTTCGGCTGTACGCCCGAAGCCGAAAGCTGTTCGCTGTCGAGCGCATAGCCTTCTACCGGATATTTGTTGGCGAATCCTTTCGTGCCGGTCAGCTGGTACAGGCGGCTGTAAGGCTGGGGTGTCATTACGTCGTGCTGGATTTCAATCACCTTGCCGTTTGCTGTGCGGATAAGGGTGGTGGTATGGTCGCCGTTGCGGAAATTCGTGCAGGCGGAATCGGTGCGTGCTTCTACCAGTGCCTTGCCTACTACCGACTTGGTGTCCATCGCTACCAGCGTCTCCATGCGGTCGCCCCGGTGGATGTTCAAGGCTTGTGCCACGGGACCTAAGCCATGGGTAGCATATACGTCACCGCGGTGTCGCATGTTGTAGTCCAGCCGCCAGCCCAGCTTGTCGTCCTCGCCGTTCTTCCAGTAGTGGTCCCAAAATTCGTTCAGGTTGTGGATGTAAGCTCCTTGTGCATGGATAATTTCGCCGAACACGCCTTGTTGCGCCATGTTCAACGTGTTCATCTCGAACCAGTCGTAGCAGCAGTTCTCCAGAATCATGCAGTGCTTGCGGTTCTTTTCGCTCAGGTCAATCAGTTTCCAGCATTCTTTCAGGTTCATAGCCGAAGGTACTTCGATAGCTACGTTCTTGCCGTTCTCCAGTGCGCATTTGGCGATGGGGAAGTGGTGTAGCCAGTCGGCGGCGATGTACACTAAGTCGATGTCATCGCGTTTGCACAACTCTTCGTATC
Source organism: Bacteroides sp. An269 (assembly GCF_002159755.1). Lineage (NCBI taxonomy): Bacteria > Pseudomonadati > Bacteroidota > Bacteroidia > Bacteroidales > Bacteroidaceae > Bacteroides > Bacteroides sp. An269. The sequence goes on along the minus strand of NZ_NFJG01000009.1, from coordinate 54,874 downwards.
CTTTCTCGCCGGAGTAGATGGCGGCTTTGGGCAGCGAAGCTTTCTGCAACAATTTCTGGCAGGCTTCGGCACGCTCCTGTTCATAGTCGCACAAGGCTACAATCTGTGTACCCGGAATGTAGGTGAAGCGTTCCACGGCTCCCGGACCTCGCATGCCTAACCCTACGAATCCTACACGTACCACTTCCATTTTGGGAAGGGCAAGCCCCAATACACTTTTCTGTCCCGCTGGGCGTTCGGGCGTTTTTACTACGATGGTTCCTTGTTTCCATTCCCACTGTGTGCCTTTATCGTTTGTCTGCACTGTCGAGTCGGGTTGTGTAGTACAAGCTCCAAGGGCTAAACACAGCCCTAAAGCCAATGTTTGGATGGTTTTCATACTTCTTTTGTTTATGGTTTTTATAATGGATGTTTTTGTTTGAAACGCAGATTTTCGCGGATTGACGCAGATTTGAATGCTTTGCAATCAGTCGATTTGAGAAATGCGGCTGAAATCAAATCGTAAGTCTGATAATAGTCTGTAAAAATAATCTGCGGAAATCCGTGTTAATCTGCGTTTTCTCTTAAAGGGTTTTTCATTTGCTGTGAGATGTATTGTTGCATATCGGGAACAGCCTTGCATGTTTCTTGGTACAGCTTGTATTGCGCCCGTGTGCGGACGTAATTGTGTTCAGGACAGGCAGTCTGGTAATACGTGTCCCCGTTGAGGTAATCGGTCAGGAACCGTACCGCCTGCATATAGGGGAAGAGGCGGACGGCATAGGGCAGCATTTCTATTTCGAGCGGTGTGAGGAATGCGCTTGCCGATTCAAGATATCCGCGGGTGAAAGTCTGGAAAATATTCATGTTGAAATGTATTTTCTTCGTGTCTGGTTCATCTTCGGCAGCCGTGCTGGCGGCAGTGCGCAGGAAGTCGCCGAAGTCGGAAAACACGAATGAGGGCATCACCGTGTCCAGGTCGATGATGCAGAGCACCTTGCCTTCCGCATCGAACAGCATATTGCTTACCTTCGTATCGCAATGGCAAATCCGTTTAGGCAATTTGCCGGCACGGTACAGCCGTTCGGCAGCACACATGTCATCGGCATCCCGTTCCAGTGTGTCTATCAAATCCTGCACTTTTCCCTTCCGTCCTGCCTGGTCCGTTCTTATGGCTTCTCTTAACTGCTGCATCCGGAATTCCATATTGTGGAAGTCGGGGATGGTTTCTTCCAGCTTCTCGGGCAGGTCGGCAAGCATCGCTTCGAACTCTCCGAATTTCAACCCTACCAGATAGGCAGTATCCGGTGTCACCTTGGTTTGTGTGTACGAATCGCGGATATACACACAGGTTCGCCAGTAGTGCGTCCCGTCGAAGTGATAGGTCTTTCCTTCCGTGGTAGGCAGGAAATGCAATACTTTCCGTTCGATGTCCGGTTCTCCGCGTGCTATCAGTTTGGCTCGGATATGCCGGGTCACACATTCGATGTTGTGTTGCAGCAATTCCACATTGGTGAATACGTGGTGATTGATCTGCTGAAGTATATAGTTGTCCGGACCATTTGTCTCGACAAGGTAAGTCCGGTTAATCAGTCCGGATTGTAAAGCCTGGATGCCCTTTATCTCTTTTATCTGAGGAAATCGGGAGGTAACATTTTGCAGTTCGGTCATGTTCATTGTCGCACGTTTTTTTGCAAAGATAGACATTCCCGTGGATTTGTAGCAGGCTCTAGTCAGAAATCTTTCATTATCTGGTCATCAGCCGGTTATTTGAACAAATAGATTGTTTTCGGATAAAACTGTCTGCTTTTTCTAGTGATGTTCATATAAACCAGAATGAAGAAAGGATACAACACGCTTGCAACGGTGTAGAAACATACGATGGGTGCCAGCCAGACATAATCGGGCTTATTCCCGCTTGCCATCATATTGATGAAGCTCGTCCAGGCAATGATGGCATAAACGAAAACGAGACATCCGCACAGGAATTGGAAATTCAATGCCCTGCATGCTTGTCCTGATATTTCTCTGTTCTTTCTGCCGCCTTTATACAGCCAGTAGAACCAGGGAAGTAAGATGTTGCCGAACGGGATAGGCAATAGGGCACCCATCAGTATGCACAGATGAAAGCAGAATAAAATGTTATGAATGTTATGATTTTCCATAATAGATAAGTTTTATTGGTGATTGATACCGCAAATATATAACAAATACGTAAATACACTGAAGGAAACCAAGTACATTTAGTACACAAGGAAGCATAATGTATGCATTTGTTACATGGGGTTTATTGGATGTAACATAGAGAAAAAGAATTGAAACATCATGCTTGGGTTATTCTATAAAAGCAAGTATTTCTGTTGATATTTCCTTTCTTTCCTGAAATGGCTTATAAGCAACCGAGTATATGCTGCAGGATGCTTTCCCCTTCCCCGTAGGGATAAGGTATGCAGCATACTGCCGCAATCAGAACGGACAGAATGACAATCAATACAGTGATGTTCCAGCGTACCAATGCCGGAGGGATGGTGCCGATGATGCGGCGTACTTTTTCCGAGCGGAGTTCAATGCGTTTGTCGGTCATGTTTGGAGTTTTTAAGTTTTTGAGTTTTTGAGTTTTTGAGGTGACAAGGGACTAGGGGACAAGTTGACTAGGTTTCAGATACTAAGGTTTCCGCTGACAAAGCTATTTAAAACCTAGTCCCTAGTACCTAGTCAACTAGTACCTAGTCCCTAAAATTAACTTGATATCTTGGTGCTTGATGCCCAAGTCCACTATCGCTTGCGTAAGGAAAGGCAGGATGAGCTGCAGCAGGCTCCCTACCAGCAGCCCCAAGGCAATCTGCACGAAGTACCGGCGATATTGATTCACGTACCCCAGCAGGAAGCGGAACGAGTGTATGCCTTCCGCCTCTTCCCCTTCCAGCCTGCCGAACTCCGGGGTAGGCTCTAAGAACATGGCGACTCCTTTTTCCTCCCCTTGCGAGGTGGTGCTTATCCAGTGCCGCCTGAATTCTTCCTTGGTATATCTGATTTTCCCTTTGCCCGGGTCGGCAATATAGAAGGTTTTCCCTCTCCTTATTTTATAGAGCACCACAAAATGGTTCTGGTTCCAATGGAGGATGCAGGGTTTATGTTGGCTATCCAAATGTTCGATAGATAGCTTAGCACTTTTTGTCCTAAAACCTAATTTTTGTGCTGCGTCTTGTATGCTTAATAATGATACTCCACTTGTCGTGGCATAACAAATTCGAGATATATTTTCTATTGTATATGTATGTCTGTAATAATTACATATCATTACTAAACAAGCTATTCCGCATTGCATTGAATCATGCTGTTTTATAAATGATATTTTGTGATTTTGCATAAGATTTATTTCGTTAATAGTCCTGAGTCATTGTCTTCATTTTTAATTTGTTGTTTAGGATATTTGTTCTGTTTCCCAAATGAAAAATTATAAGAAAATTTGAGACAAATCATATTTGCATAATCACGAATATTGCTGTAAGATGTTGATTGTATAATACATGCTTTTGTTGTATGTTCACCTTCTTTAAACCCTTTCATAAATGGCTGATTCCATTGTAATCCGATACTCATATTAGGTTTGGGTTTATATGCTATATCTACTTGTACAACTTCGGCTCTTGGAGTAATTAATTGACCATTAAGAGTTTGTCCAGGGTATTGATAATATATTTCGAAATCCCATTTGGGTAAAGTGTAACTAGCATATCCCATTAATTGATAACGATACCCATTCCATGTTAATCCGTTTTTTTCTTTTCCGTGATGATGAATATAAATTCCTACAGCTCCAATTTTAAGTGATTTGTTTTTTAAAGGGAAATAGTCAAGAACCACTTGTCCCCCGATTTCTTGCTTTGATTGTAAATTGTTGTATGTTTGGAGAATGTATTGTGACGTAGTTTTAAAAGTATTTACAATACTATTTGGATTGTAATTGTATAAACAATAAAACAGGAAATTTATATGGGGAGTTATTATATTGCCTGTTAAATCTATGTGATGATTTTGAGAAGGTGTAAGATTAGAATTACCTTTATAGACATAAAAATTGTCAAGCCATTGCTCTGTTTCGCTCATTAAAGATACAGAAGGGACATCTGCACTATAACTGTATGTTAGTTGTAGTGTAACATTTTTTTGAGGATAAAACCAAAATTTTGCTGTAGGAGCAGGATACCATTTTGACCATATTGTATTGTTCTCTTTTTTGACATTGAGAAATTTGGATGCTAAAATTAATTGATAATAAAATTTATTTTTCCCTCCATAAAGTTGTGCATATCCATGAAGTGTCTGTTGATTCAATGGCATCTCTTTATTCCCTTCTTTTTGTATTGCTGATTGATAAGTTTCTCGTATTCCTAATGTCCATTGTCCGAAGAATGAAAGTGCCGTATATTGGATAGTGGAAAGAAGTGATTTTCGTTGTGTGGTATAATTAGAATAACTATTAAAGAGCATTTCTTGAAGGTCATTCTGTTCTGTATAAGTTGACTTAAATTGAGTGCTATACAACGTACCTGTCGCATCTATCAATAATGACTGTTTTTTGTCCCATATTTTATTGAAATATAGATTAAGAGAATACATGCTATATTTGTTATATAAATTACTTTCTCCATTAAGATTTTCTGTATTGGTATAGGAAATTGTTTGCATCTTTTTTTCATTTTTCTTGTAAAAGTTGGTGGATAAATTGGCATTGAATTGGTATCGGTTGGGATGGTTTATCATATAACCTAATACAATAGAATTATTATCTCTATCTTTAGGCGAATTATTGCCGATTTTCTTTTTATTGTATTCATTGTTTTGGAATGAATATTGTAGTTTTTCATTTGTTTGTACCTTGTTGTAATGTGCCATTACATTGTTTACTTGCAGACTAAAGCGGGATTTTCCGTAGTTGTAAAAAGCCACGAGTGAATTATTCCCATAAATGGGATAAAGCGCATCACGTAAATTTAAAGATAAATTTCCTCCTATTATATTACGCTTTGTAACAATATTAATGACGGCACTAGCTCCAACAAGTGCATATTGAGCTGGCGGATTTTCATAAACATCTATTTTTGAGACATCATTTTTATCTAAAGCTTGAATTTCTACCCATGTAGTTTTTACTCCATTCAAAAGAAGCACAATATTCGAATTTCCTTTGTAAGATATATTACCCGAAGAGGTAACAGTCATAAAGGGTACTATATTCATGGCTTGTGCAAAGTTGGCATAGTTAGCTATTTCTTTTTGAGAGATTCGATAACTAGTATGACTTCCATAATGTTTTACCATTTCAGGAGTAACAACAATTTCGTTAAGTAGATATAGCATTTTTTCGAGTACAGTTTTAAATACGTAGTCGGGTTCTTTAGATATGGATATATTTATTGTCTTGTAACCTAATGATTGAATTCTAATAATTGCAGGATAATGTGTTACGTTGAGTTCATAATATCCAAGTGTATCTGTCATAGTTGTTAACAAGATAGTACTATCATTAGATAAAAAAGAAACTGTAGCTCCAATAAGCGGATTTGAGCTAGTATCTGTCACTTGTCCTTTATATGCCTGTGCATATAAAGTTATCATACTTAGAACTAAACATAAAACAATATTTTTCATAAAATAGGAAGATTTATAATATAACATTCACTTCTTAATTGCTTTGTTTTACACTTACAAAGTTACAGAGCTTTATCCGAACCGTTTATAATCGGAACATAATCTTTACATAATCATTTTGGGAATTTTGATTATGTCGTAAATGAAAAGAGCAAGTGTTGTTTCTCAACTGAAGAGATTGCAGTTTGCCGGAAAATGCTTATTTTTGCATGACAAACGGGAACAAGGATGAAAAGATACTATTATATAACGGTGATTGCGATTGTAGCATTGCTTTGCTTGCAAGTAAGCTATGTCGAAAACCTGTACCGCGATTACATCAAGCAAAAAGTATCTTTGACCCAAGATGCGTTGGAGCTTTCCATAACCAAAGAGTTGCATCTGCGTAGCCGAGAGCAGAACCAGGAATCTTCCCAGTTCCAGTTATATATCAAAGCTGCATCGGATATGACCCCGCAGGAGCGTGACAGCCTGTGGCATTCTACCTCACCGGGAGATACCTTAAACCTTGACAACGAATGGAGAAAAAATATAGGAAAAACATGGGGGGAAATTTTGCAGCAGTGGCAGCAAGACAAGGAAATTGAAGAAGGGAATATGCTTCGGCTTGCCACATTGGACAGTTTATATTCTTTAGAGCCTATCGGTGGGAACTACCGCCACGTTTTGTTGCTTTATGATGCCGGCAAGCGACTGACTGCTTCGGCAGGCGACTTGCAACCGGACGAAAAGGGACATTGCTCGGAAATGCTCTACATCGGGACAAAAGGGCTGTATGCGGTGCAGGTCAAGTCGGAGATTCCGATGTCTGCCTTCCTGAAACAGCTGTGGTACACGCTCATGCTTTCAGCAGCAATTGTGGTGGTTGTGTTGCTTTGTCTGGTATTCCAGCTGACCGAGATACGGCGGAAAGACGTTTTGCTGCGGAAAAGGGAGAATAGCGTAAACGGCACGATACACGACCTGAAAGCTCCGCTTAATGGTGTATTGGCAATGCTGGGCTGGTTTAAACAAGGAGAGAAAGACCCGGTGAGACGCAAGGTAATCCTGATGAACGAGACAGGAGTGAAACACTTGGTGGCAAATATCGAGTCGCTCTTGATTGTAGCACGGAAAGACCGCTGTAAATTGGTGTTGCGCAAGACACCGGTAGACGTGGCAGCCTTGGCATGTCGGATAAAGGAAGAAATGGACGTAACTTATGGAAATAAACCGCATACGCTGATCGTCCGCAATGAATTGCCGGAAGGATGCACCGTCAGGGCGGATGCGATGTATCTGGAAAATGTGTTGCGCAATCTGGTAGAGAATGCCTTGAAATATGCCGATGAGGGTGTAAAGGTGGAAATTGCCTTGACACAGGAGGCAGACAGGCTTAGCATGGCGGTGAGCGATAACGGTTGGGGAATTCCCGCCCGTTACCAAAAGAAGATATTCCGCCAGTTCTATCAAGTGCCTCGCGAAGCGGACCGCTTACAGAAAGGCTACGGTATCGGGCTGACGCAGACAAAATACATCATTGACGAACATGAAGGAACAATCAGTGTACAAAGTACTGAAGGCAAAGGCAGCGTGTTCACGGTAGTTCTTCCATTATAATTGACGAGATGTCAGTTTAAACACTTAGGCTAATGACTATAAGGCTATTCAAAGCCTTATCAACTGATACCTTGTTAACTTGTAACCTAAAAAGAACATGGAAAAGAAACGGATATTATTTATAGACGATGATATGACGTTGGGCACCATTGTGGCTTTGGCGTTGAACGAAGCCGGTTATGAGACGCATTACCAGACCTCGTTGACAGCTATTACTTCTGTTATCAACGAACTGAACCCTCACCTGCTTCTGCTGGACGTAGAAATAGGAAAAGACGATGGCATCGATAAGGCTTTACGGCTGAAAGCTTTGGCACCCGATATACCTATACTGTTCGTGTCATCGCATATAGAGAGTTCAGAAGTAGCAAGGGCATTACGGGCAGGAGCGGTGGCATACCTGAAGAAACCTTTCGAACTGGAGGAACTGCTTGCCTACGTGCAACGCTATACATCGGATACATTTGCCGAAATCCGTATCGGGCATTTTACGTTAAATCCTAAAGAACGTTTGTTGACAACGGAAACCGGCGAGGCAAGAACATTGAGCCTGTCCGAGTGTAAACTGCTTTCCCTGTTGGCTTCCCATCGGAATGAAGTGGTAACCCGTGCAGAGATAGAAGACGTGTTATGGCAGGGGGAGGCAGCAAATGAACAAAGTCTGAACAACTTCATTGCCCACTTACGCAAATATCTGCAAGGTGATAAAAGAATAGACCTGCATACGGTAAAGGGTGTAGGCTATAAGTTAGTATGGTAAAACGAATATGCCGCTTTTTAAACAATTGTCTTATGGGAAAAATATTCATCAGCCATAGCTTTCAAATCTATCCTGATTAATTCCCATTCGTAACCTCTATAGCAATCTATGCCTTCATTTGACTCTTCGACATGGAAAATGTTTTGGAATCCTTTTTCAATGTCCCTCTCTGTCACGCTCCATTGGTCACGCTGGATAGCCCACTCTATCATGTCTTGAAGCGAGAAACGGTTGCTTAGTTCATAAATGTCCCAAAAATCTTTTTGGCGCGGTTCTTCTTAAGTGATTGCTTTGATTTTCATAGCTGCAATTTCCCGTATGTCTGCAAGCCGGATGCCATTGACCTTGAGGGTGGAATAAACTTTTCGGTATAAAAGAAATCTGCCTTTACACTTTCTATCGGAGATTTCCAATGCGGACAGAATAGCCTAATGCCCGTTGATTCATGCTATCTAAATTTTCAGTATAGGGAAAATGTGCGCAAAGAAAATCCTTCATCGCTCGGGTATCCATCTTTCCATACTCCATGTCTGTAAAAAGGTCGATATCAATCGACCTCCTATGCCCTAACTGAAGGCTCAGGCAAGTTCCTCCTACGAGATGGAAATCTTGAAACACAGGACTTCCGGATAGGGTCTTTAACGCTTCCAGCAAGAGGGGAGATACTGTATCCTCATGCAGTTTCATTGCATATATTTTTTATAGTTCGCATCTCTGTCTTCCTTTTTCCATGCATTCTTTATTTGCGGGAAAATCTTGTTTATGACGTCTTTGCCGTAAAAGCGGATGATTTCCTTTATCTCTTGCTCATTCCCATATTCAAATACACGCTTGATGACCCATTTCTTATTCCGTATCCAGTTTATTTTGTCCACTTTTGTGTCCCAAAACAAAGCGTTGCTGAACTGGGACAAGTCTGGATGTTGTTTAAGCTCTTCGTTGGTGATGAATTGGTAAATTTCATAATTAGCCTGTATTTTATAGAAATATCCTTCTATCCCTATGTTCAACGCTTTTTCGATATTCAAAGAATAAGGAATGGTAAACCTCCGTATTCCCTTAATCAAGTCGTGTATACGTTGGGGATAAATGCCCGAACGGAGAGCCAGTTCTTTTTGCGAGACATTGGCTCTTCGCAAGATATGCTCCAATACTTTCCCGGCTGGAGTGCTTTGGGCGGTAATATATTCTTCGTACATGCCTGCTTCGTTTGATTATACGCAAAAATAAGTATATTCTCCGAAATAACCAAATGTGGTTGTACGATTTAAGAAACCTGAAATAACTTCTTATTGGTGAAATGCGGACATTCATATTTGATTATACCATGCACGGCATAAGTTTGTGCATTTTTCCCGGAACAATTGTTTCCGCATTTGGATTACATTATCGTTTCAGGCGGCTTCCTTTTATGGTTTTCATATGAAAACCGTACGGTTTCCATATCAAGAACGTACGGTTTCCATATCGAGAACGTACGGTTTCCATATCAAGAACGTAAAAGTATGCCGCCTGAAACAAAGATATAGGCTACATGCAAAGCCAAATGTTCCTTACCGATATGCCATCAAATGCAAGGATGATGTGCGCACCGTCTCTATGGAAATGGCATGGTACGAGGAGCAGGCAAATCCTGCCCCTACATGGCAATTGGGTAAAATGCGGATATTCGTTTATTTTAATCTGTGTGGTGAGAAAATGCACAAATGAAGGACCGGAAGCTTTTTGATACGATTTGAGCAGATTTGGATAAGATTCTATTAGCGTGTGTGGATAATCTTCGCTATCTTTGCAAAAATACATGAAAGATGAAAACACACAGACGAATGATTTATGCTTTAGGCTGGATGATTCCGGCTTTCTTTTCCGGCTTTTCCGCTTTTGCCGGTATACCCAAGGGGGATGAGGCTTTTGTGTCTGCCGATGACGCACGCATTGTCTATATGGGACGTGTCAGCCACCGCATTCCGCAGGCGGTCACGTTCACTTATCCGGGTGTAAGCATCTATGCCGATTTCGAGGGCACTTCGTTGCAGATGAAGGCAAAGCCGGGCAGTGGGGACTTTATGGTGGAGATAGATGACGGGTTGCCTTACCGCATCGGTTTTACGAAGAACGATTCTATTGTGACCCTTGTCGAGGGTTTGCCCGAAGGGACGCACCGGGCGCGCATCATGTATGTATTGGAGGGATATGAACTGAAACCGGTCTTCAAGGGCTTTTACCTGGACAAGGGATGTACGCTGGCTGAGGCTCCCGCCTTGCCCGAACGGCGCATTGAGTTTATCGGCAATTCCATTACGTGCGGCTATGGCGTAGAGTCGGACGACCGGAACGACCCTTTCACCTACGAGACGGAAAACCATTTCTATACGTATGCGGCACGCACGGCGCGTGCATTGAATGCACAGCACTTGGTAGTGGCACGTTCGGGCATCGGCATTTACCGTAATTTCGGAGCACCTGCGTCGGGAAGCAAGGATTGCCTGCCGGCGATGTACGAACAGGTGATGTTTACCGACCCGACAGAGTTATGGGACCATAGCCTGTATACACCCGATGTGGTCTGCATCAATTTGGGAACCAATGATGCCGGTGACGGGAAGTATGATTTCGCATTGCTGACCGATGGATACCGGAAGTTCGTAGCACATCTGCGCACTATCTATCCGAAAGCGAAACTCGTGCTGCTGAGTGGCTCGATGCTGAGCGGAAAACCGTTAGCAGACGTGAAGCGGGCGATGGACAAGGTTGTGGCAGAGCGCAAAGAAGCTGGCGATACGGAGGTGTACCGTTTCGACATGTCTCCGCAGACCGGTTCGTTGGGATATGGAGCCAACTGGCATCCGTCGATGCGCCAGCAACAGAAAATGGCGAACGAGCTTACGGCTTACCTGAAGGAACTAATGAATTGGTAATAAATATGAGAAAAAGGATTGTAATGGCTTGTCTGCTGGCAGCTATGCAGACAAGCACGTGGGCAAAAGTTACGTTGCCCGACATAATGAGTGACAACATGGTGCTTCAGCAACAGACTGAAGTGAAGTTATGGGGAAAGGCGAATCCGAATACGGAGGTAAGCGTGCGGGTATCGTGGAGTGACCGGGTATATAAGGTAAAGAGCGATGCAGCCGGCAAATGGCTTGCCAAGGTGCAGACGCCTGCCGCTACGTATGAGGCGCAGACCATTACTTTTTCGGATGGCGAAGAAACGAAGCTGGACAATGTGCTGATAGGTGAGGTGTGGTTCTGTTCGGGGCAATCGAATATGGAGATGCCGCTGAACGGATTTTGGAACTGCCCGATAGAAGGGGCGAACGAAACCATCGCTACTGCATCGCAATGGAAAGGAATCCGTGTGGCTACGGTAGAGAAAAACGGCCAGCTGAAGCCTGTAGAGACTTGTAAAGGCAGCTGGAAGGTGAGCAACCCGGAGAATGCGCCTTTTTTCAGTGCTACGGCATTCCACTTTGCAATGATGATGAACAGGGTACTTGACGTACCTGTCGGTATCATCAATTGCAGTTGGGGAGGCTCGACGGTGGAGGGGTGGCTTCCGGCAAGTATCGTGAAGAATTATTCCGACATAGACCTGAAGCGGGACATCCGCAAGGAGGAGCCACACGACTGGTGGCATTATATGAGCCCGACTATTATGTACAACGGGATGTTGAAGCCCTTGCAGAACTATACCATCAAGGGATTCTTATGGTACCAAGGCGAATCGAACGTAGGTCATCCCGACTATGCAGAGCGTTTGAAGACAATGGTGGACTTGTGGCGTAACGAATGGGGACTGGGCGAATTGCCTTTCTATTTTGTAGAGATTGCTCCGTTCGGATCCTACGAAGGTACGGGCAGTGCTTTCCTGCGCGAACAGCAGTTTAAGGCGCAATCCATTATCCCGAACAGTGCATTGATTTCGACCAATGACCTGGTGGAACCTTATGAGGCAAAGAATATCCATCCGAAAAACAAGACCGATGTGGGAAAACGTCTTGCCTATATGGCTTTGGCAAAGACGTATGGTGTAAAAGGTATTGTGTCGGCAGGTCCTTCGTATAAGTCGATGGAGGTGAAGGACGGCAGTGTGATTCTTTCGTTCAATGATACGCCCGACGGGTTCAGCCGGCTGAGTGATATGGAAGGTTTTGAAGTGGCAGGCAGGGACAAGGTGTTTTATCCTGCCAAGGCGGAAGTATACAACAACCTTCAGATAAAAGTAACTTGCGACAAGGTGGCTAATCCGGTAGCCGTACGTTATTGTTTCCGTGATTTCCAACCGGGAAATGTGGCAGGTACCCGTGAATTGCCTTTGTTCCCGTTCCGTACGGATAACTGGTGATAACAATAATTCACCACAGATTACACGGATTGATAAAATAATTTTCTTTAATCTGTGTAATCTGTGGTGAACTACAAATATATTACGCTTCTTTCAGCTTTTCGTCAATGGCTTCGATTTTCTTCAGCACCAGTTCCATGTCTCCTTTGAGGCGTTCAATCTTTCGGGTTACCTCGGCTACCAGTGTATTGCCCTTCTTTGATGCAGAAGAGAGGAAGCCCAGGTTGTTCTCGTAGGTTTGAATGTCGCTTTTCAATCCTTCGTAGGTACGTACCAGCTTTTCACGGTCGCGGTAGAGGTTATCCCCTTTGCCTAATCCCGACTTGAAGTCGCTCAGTTTCCGTTCGGATGCCGAGATGTTCAGCTTGTCAAACAATTTATCAGCCAGCTTGTGGAATTCGTTGTACAGGCGGTCTTTTTCCTTGAAAGGTACATGACCGATGGAGTTCCATTCTTTCACCAGGCTGCGTGTCTGTTCAGCCGTATTGTCATCGGTAGTACCCGAAGCATCAAGAGCAGCCAGCTGCTTGATGATTTCTTCTTTCTTTGCCATGTTTTCTATCTCTACCGAGCGTTGCGAAGAAGTTGCTTTGTTCTTCTGTGCAAAGAAGTAGTCGCAGGCACCGATGAAGCGTTTCCATACTGCATCCGAATGTTTTTTTGCCACCGGACCGATGGTTTTCCATTCCTTTTGCAATTGAGTGAGGATTTCGGCGGTCTGTTTCCAGTCGGTACTGTCTTTCAAGGCTTCCGCCTTTTCGCACAGTGCTTTTTTCTTTTCCAGATTTTCTGCCATGTTTTCCTTAATCTGTTTGAAGAAGGCGGCTTTCCGTTTGAAGAACTCATCGCATGCTGCGCGGAAACGTTCGAATATTTTGACGTTCATTTTCTGCGGTGCATAGCCGATGGTTTTCCATTTTGCCTGCAAGGCAAGAATCTCCTGTGTTTTGTTCTCCCAGTCGGCAAAAGTCTTCAGCTTGTCGTATTCCATCGCTTCAGCGATTTCGCAGATGACCGTCTTCTGGTCGAGGTTGTTCTGCTCCTTTTCTTTCAGCATTTCGAAGTGTTGCTGATGACGGCGGTTTACGGCAGTAGAAGCAGCTTTGAAGCGTGCCCAGATGCTTTCGCGCAAGTCTTTTGCCACGGGACCGATGTTGCGGAACTCCTGATGCAACTTCTGAAGCTGATGGAAAGCAGATACTACATCGGGCTCTTCTGCCAGTTTCTCAGCAGCTTCGCACAAGTGGGTTTTCTGTTCCAGGTTTTTCTTGAAGTCGTATTCACGGAATTCGTTATTCAGCTTCACCATGTCGTAGAACTTTTCGGTATAGAGTTGGTATGATTTCCATAGTTCGTTCACCTTGCCGACGGGTACTTGCTTGATGTCATTCCATTCCTGCTGAAGCTGCTTGAACTCGTTGTATATCTTGCTAGTGTCTTCTGTTGTTTCAATCAGTGCTTTCATCTTATCGAGGATGGCAAGCTTTTTCTGCAAGTTTTCTTCTTTTTCCTGTTCCAGTTCGGCTGCCATAACACTTCGCTTTTCTTTGATGGAGCTCATGATTTCCTTGAACCTTGTTTCCCACGGGTCGGGGGCAGGGACAAAGTCATCCGCATTACCGCCTTCATCAATAAAGGCTTTACGCGCTGCGTCTTGTTCAGCTTTGTGCAGTTTGTAAAAAGTTTGTTTTAAAAAATCGATTTCTTGTTTGTCTGCATTGCAGGCGTCTTTGTTGATTTCTGTCAGACGTTCTACCACTTCTTCCTGTGTTTGCTTAGGTGCATACACCGGTTTGTCGGTTGATTCAACAGATTCAACAGTGGGAACCGAAGTTTCAGGTACGTTGTTTTCCTGAACTTCAGTTAGTGGGCGGTTTGTTTCGTTTACTTCCATCGTATGTAGATTTTAGAGAATATCTGGTTTTAATTCTTCACCAATTACAAATTAAAAGAATAAAATCTGATTTTCATATTTTTTTGATAATTATTTTTAAGTGTACCCTCACTTTTTTCTTTTTTCTTATGCCAGAAGCACGGTGATACCCATATACATCAGCATTCCGATGATGTCGTTGGTAATGGAAATAAACGGTCCGGTAGCAATGGCAGGGTCGATTTTCAGCTTTTCCAGAGTCATGGGAACCAGAGTGCCGAAGATGGAAGCAAACATCACAACGGCAAACAGGCTGATGGATACCGAATAGCTGACCGTGGCACTGGCACCGAAACGGATGAAGTTGTAGATATATACCAGCATGGAGATGATGGTGGCGTTGATGAGTGCCACTACCGATTCTTTAAGTACTTGCTTGAAGGTATTGCCTGCATCTAAAGAGCTGTTTGCCAGTCCTTGCACGACCAGTGCGGACGATTGGGTACCGACATTTCCGCCTGTACCACCTATCAATGGAATGTAGAGTGCCATTTCGGGATGGGCGGCAAAGGTCGTGTCGAAGTTGCCGAGAATCATTGAGTTTCCGATTCCTCCCAACATTCCAATCAGCAGCCAGGGCAGGCGTGCTGTGGTTTGGCGAAATACATTGTCGTGTGACTCGACATCTTGTGACAGACCGGAAGCCAACTGGTAGTCACGTTCGGCTTGTTCGCGTACCTCGTCCATTACGTCATCGACCGTGATGCGTCCTACCAGTCTGCCGATGCTGTCGACTACCGGAAGAGCCACCAGGTCGTATTTTTCAATGACTTGTACCACTTCTTCCAAGGGGGTGTCTACATGTACCGAAATGGGATCTTTTTTCATCACATGTTTTACTTTCGACACCGAAGGGCTGGTAATCATTTTCTTCAGCGGGAATACGCCGCGCAGGCGCTCATCGTCGTCTACTACATATACATAATAGATTTCGTCCATGTCTTCTGCCTGAATGCGCATTTCGCGCAGGCATTCGGGCATACTCAGGTTTTCGTTTACGATGACCATTTCGGTACCCATCAGACCACCGGCAGTATCTTCATCGTATTTCAGCAAATCGACAATGTCGCCTGCCTGTTCGATGTCTTCGATATGCGAAAGGACTTCTTCCTGTTTGTCTTCGTCCATATCACGGATGATGTCTACTGCATCATCCGAGTCCATATAGTCGACAAACCTTTTGGCAATGGTTTCTGAAGGCAGGATTTCGAGGAAACGTTTACGGGCGTCCTCATCCATTTCAATCAATACGTCGGCTGCCTTTTCATTGTCTAATAACAAGTATATGGAACGTGCCTCTTCTGCATCCAGTTCGTCACACAATTCGGCAATATCGGCAGGGTGCAAATCGTTCAGGAGCTCTTTCAGCTTGTCTGATTCTTTGTTTTCAATCAGTTCGGATACTTTTTTTATTTCTTCGTTTTCCATACCTTATATATATTAGAGGTGGTTCTTAAGTTTTTGAGTTCTTAAGTTTTTGGGGTTCTTAAGTTTTGGGGTTACCACAGATTCTTTCAATTGCCAATCATTAATTGTTAATTGTTAATTGTTAATTATTAATTGTTGATTGTCAATTGAAACCAGTGCTTCTTCCACCCGGTTGGTCAGACTGATAAAATCTTGTACCGAAAGTTGTTCGGGACGTTTGTTGAATATTGTATCGGCACAGAGCGGATGACTTTTGTCTAAAATGGTAGAGATGGAATTGCGCAATGTCTTTCTCCGCTGATTGAATGTCGTCTTAACGATTTGTTTGAACAGCTTTTCATTGCATCCCAGGTGTGTCGTGTCATTGCGTGTCATGCGTATGACGGCGCTTTTCACTTTGGGGGGCGGATTGAACACATGTTCGTGGACCGTGAACAGGTATTCTACCTTGTACCATGCCTGAATCAGGACACTCAAGATGCCATATGTCTTGTTGCCTGGTGATGCAGCGATGCGTTCTGCCACTTCTTTTTGTATCATTCCGGTGCAGCAGGGGATGAGGTCTTTGTTGTCCAACATCTTAAAGAATATCTGGCTGGATATGTTGTAAGGGTAATTGCCCGTCAGGACAAAGGGTTTCCCGTCGAACAGTTTAGACAAGTCCATCTGTAAAAAATCCTGTTCGATGATATTGTCGCCCAACTCTGCGAAGTTGTTGTGTAAATAGGCGACCGATTCGAAATCAAGTTCTACTACTTTCAGCGGTCTGCCTTTCCTGACAAGGAACTGGGTTAATACGCCCATGCCGGGTCCTACCTCCAGGATTGGCAATTCTGGACAGGTGTCCACCGTGTCGGCAATATCGCTGGCAATCTGTAAATCTTTTAAAAAATGCTGCCCTAAAAATTTTTTTGGCCTGACTGACTTCATTCTGTATGTATTTTCTTTATAAATAACGATTTTATTCGAGCAAGATATTATCTTTGCATATTGCATATTGCAAAGTTAAGCATTAATCTTAAATACATGAGTAAAATTGAACAGAGTGGTATAAAAAAACTTATAAATAAGGTCTTGCAAATTGTTTTGCCTTTGGTTCTGGGTGCGGCTATCTTGGTATGGACGTATCATGGGTTCGACTTCCGGAAGGTGTCTTATGTGTTGGGGCATGGTATGAATTATGGTTGGATGTTGTTTTCGCTGGTGTTTGGAGTGCTGTCGCATGTGTTTCGCGGATGGAGATGGAACTTGGCTTTGGCACCTTTGGGCGAATATCCGAAAGCATCAAACAGTGTGTATGCCATATTCGTGTCGTATGCTGCCAATCTGGTGATTCCCCGTGTGGGAGAAGTGTCCCGTTGTGGTATCTTGTCGAAATTCGACCAGGTGTCTTTCTCTAAATCTTTGGGTACAGTCGTATCCGAACGTCTTATCGACTCGGTGTGTGTGGTGTTGATAACGGTGGTGACTTTAATTTTACAGTCAGGTATCTTTGCCCGTTTTTTCCGGATAACTGGGACCGACGGGGCTTTTTTTCTCCATCTGTTTACTTCGACCAACTTTTATATTACCTTGCTCTGCATAGCGGCTGCTCTTGTGTTGGCATATTGGCTGGTGCGTAACTTGGCTGTGTTTGCCCGGATGAAAGGATTGATACAGAATGTATGGGTGGGATGTCTTTCTATCCGCAACGTACATCGTCCGTGGCTTTATATTCTGTATACAGTTGCCATTTGGGCATGTTATTTCCTGCATTTTTACTTGACTTTTTATTGTTTCGGCTTTTCGGCACATTTGGGTTGGATGGCAGGACTGGTATTGTTTGTAGTGGGGAGTATTGCCGTGATTGTCCCTACGCCCAACGGTGCCGGTCCGTGGCATTTTGCTGTGATAACAATGATGATGATGTATGGCGTCAGTAAGGAAGATGCCGGAATATTTGCTTTGCTGGTACACGGAATTCAAACCTTTTTATTAATTTTGTTAGGTATTTACGGATTGGTGGCTTTGCCGCTTACAAATAAACATAAAACTTAAAATCTATGAGTGACATTCTTTCGCTTGCTCCACAGAATGTGTGGAAGCACTTCTATTCGTTGACACAAGTTCCTCGTCCGTCAGGACATTTGGAGAAAATTCAGGCATTCTTGTTGGAATTTGGCAAGAGTGTGGGTGTGGAATCTTTTCAGGATGAGGCTGGAAATATCATATATCGCAAGCCTGCCACTCCAGGTATGGAAAACCGGAAGACCGTAATTTTGCAGGCACACATGGATATGGTTCCTCAAAAGAACAAGGACACCGAACACGATTTCGAGAAAGACCCGATTCAGGCATACGTGGAAGACGGTTGGGTGCGTGCCAAAGGTACGACGCTGGGTGCTGATGACGGTATGGGGGTGGCTGCTATCATGGCGGTTATGGAAGACAAAACCTTGAAGCACGGTCCGCTGGTTGCCTTGATTACGGCAGATGAAGAAACGGGCATGTATGGTGCTTTCGGTTTGAAGCCGGGAACTATTGAAGGGGATATCTTGCTGAATCTGGACTCGGAAGAAGAAGGTGAATTGTATATCGGATGTGCCGGAGGGGAGGACCTGACCGCAACCTTGGAATATAAGGAAGAAAAGACCGATCCTGCAGATGTGGCTCTGAAAGTGACATTGAAAGGATTGCGCGGAGGACATTCGGGTATTCAGATAGGTTGGGGACATGCCAATGCCAATAAACTGATGGCTCGTTTCCTGAATCAGGTCATAGCCTATGATGAGGCTTGCCTTGTGTCGTGGGAAGGTGGAAATATGCGTAATGCCATTCCGCGTGAGTGTGAGGTGGTGATTACGGTGCCTGAAGAGGAGGTAGATGATGTGATGGCATATGTGGGCGAGTGTGAACAGGTGTGGCGTGATGAATATGCCACCATCGAGGATGGCTTGTCGTTTAAGGCAGAACGTGTGGATTTGCCCGAATACATGGTTCCCGAAGAAATCCGCGATAATCTGGTTGATGCTATTTATGCTTGCCCTAACGGTGTGGAACGATATATCCCGACCATTCCCGATACGGTAGAGACTTCATCCAATCTGGCTATCGTAGACGTTAAAGGCGGGAAGGCTTCTGTCAAGATATTGACCCGCAGTGCACGTGAGTCGATGAAAGATTACCGCAATACGGCACTCGAAAGCTGCTTCTCGATGGCAGGTATGCGGGTGGAACGTTCTGGCGGCTATTCGGGTTGGGAACCGAATGTCAATTCACCCATTCTTCACGCGATGAAAGAGGCTTATCAGGCTCAGTTTGGTACAGCTCCCGAAGTGAAGGTCATCCATGCAGGGCTGGAATGTGGCATTATAGGTGCGGTGATCCCAGGTTTGGACATGATTTCTTTCGGTCCCACACTGGTAGGTCCGCATACGCCCGATGAGAAGTGTGAAATTGCATCCGTATCTAAATTCTACGACTTCCTGACGGCTACGCTTGCCAATACACCGGAGAAGTGACGTGTACGATAAGCATAGAAAAAAGAGGTGTGCCGTAATTGGCACATTTCTTTTTAATACTTCCTGCGGCATTAAATTGTGTATTTTGTATATGTCACATGATAAAGACGATGTGCACATCATCTCTACGGAAATGGTGCAAAAGGTTCAGAAAAATGCACAAATCCATATCGTGGTATGGTATAATATGAGAAAAGAATTCTGTATGCTTTTTTAATGTTTTATGGATATTCGCATTCGGGCATATTGCATATACCCGAATGTAGCAACTTATCCACACGGACATTTTCAAGGCGTATGCGATACGCCCTTACGAACAATTGGGCAAAATGCGGATATTCCTATTTTTATATTTGATTTAAGGGGCATGTGATACCGACCCTCGTAGGTGATAGTACGGCTTATGCCTTGATTATCCGCAGGAATTTTTCTACGTCCCGCCGTATCATCTGGTAAGTGGGCGACTCTTTATAGTTGGTGTTTTTATGTATGACTAATGCCACATCGACCTGGCTGCGCTGGTAGGCGGTCAGTTCGTTGCGCCGTTGGGTTTCATGCAGGGCGAGGTCGTTGATTTGTTGCTCGCGTTCGCGCCGCAGATAAGTGCATACCGGTGTCAGGAGGCGCATCACTACATTGTCGAGGATGTGATGTCCTTGGATAAACATGTAGGTGTTTTCGGGATATACTCCTAAGTGCTTAAACTCTTCCTTCATCGCTTCCACTTCGGGAATGCCTTCGGGATGGCGGTGCTCCAAGTCACGTAGTTTGCGGTTAACCTTTTTGGCCATAACTGCAAGGCTGTATTCGGGATGATGTATGCCTACTTGGTCTATTTTGACATACGAACAGAAATCCATCAGAGAGAACTCTGACAAATTGTGCCGGCGGTAGAACCATACCGACCATACGAAAAGCGGATAGGCTATCTGTGAGTAGAGTTTCAGGTATGCCGGAAAGTCTATCAGGACATGGTCGTTCAGTGTTGCTGTGACGCATACTTCGTGCAGCCCTTCGGCATAGCAATGGTAGTTTTCGATGGCGTAGGCATAGGTTTGCAGCACGTAGGGGTTTTCTATCATATAACGTGAGGTCTGGGTGCGTCCTTGCAGCAGGTAGTCGTAATCGCTGTCTACACAGGCTATCATATTTTCTCCTAATTGTTTTCCCAACTGGTTCATCAATACGCTTTTCTTTCCTTTTGCCAGCGAAGTTCGTGAAGGAAGCATCACTTCGAAATAACGGTTTTCGTTTTCGTACTCAGCCAATAGGGAGCGCCAAAAAGACACATCGTCATAGCTCTCTACATAAGCTACGATTTTTCTCCGCGCGTGTTTAGGCTTCAGGCTGTTGGCTGCGCCCAGATACATCGAGGACAAGTTGTCGGTCAGTCTTTTTCCCATGGTGTTTGTTTTTTAATGAGTGGTAATGTCGCTCACTTCGGTTACGGCATCTATCCAGCCGTTCATGATGACAGCTGGCGAGTGGGTGGTCAGGATGATTTGTGCGTTCGGGTTCAGTTGACGGATGAGGGTGATGAGGCGTTGTTGCCATTCTACATGCAGTGATATTTCAGGTTCGTCCATAAACAAGGCATAGGGCTGTTTGTCCTGTACTAATACGGTGAGTAGGATAACCAGCATCTGCTTTTCGCCTGATGAGAGCTGATAAGGGGTGAGCTCATCGCCGTCTTGTTCGAACAGGATTTCGTTGCTTTTGCGGTTGATTTTCTTGCCCGTGTCGCTGAACAGGTCATCTATCAGGTCCTGGAACAGTGTTTTTGCTTTCGACATTTCAGGTGCCTGGGCTTGTTGGGCGGGGTCGCCACTGGTCAGCATTTCGATGATGCGGTTGCCGATGTTTACCTGATAGTCCAAGTAGCGGCGTTGTAATTGGTAGAGTTGCCAGTCGAGTTCGGTTTTTACGTTTTGGTTGCCTATTTTTTCAAGTAAGCCCGAGCTGATGAGTGGGCGGTCGAAGCTGCGGATGACATCGAAATTGATGTATGTGGCATCTTCGGGCGAGAAACTGAATGATACCCCTTCTTGAAATCCGTTAGTCAAGGCTCCTCCTTCCAGTGCGGTCAGACTTCGGACGGAGTTGTTCAGAATAGTACTCTTGCCGATGCCGTTCACACCGCTTAGGATATTGACATCGGGGCGCAGGTTCCATGAAATGTCTTTGCGTCCCCACATCCTTTTAATATCAATGCGTTTGATGTAATCTGCCTGCTTTTTCATAACTTCTATGTTTTTTTGGTTGGCAGGTAAAAATACAGATAATAATGGAATTTATCAACAATTCAGCCTTTCTTTTTCAGAGAACTCGTACCTTTGTATCTTGAAATCATTTACGGGTATGAAAGAACAATCTACGATACACTCTCCAGTATTGTATCTGCAGCATCAATACGACTTGTTGCGGATGGAGTACGAATACGAGAAAGAACAGTTTCGCCAACAGACTGAATTGATGGGCGTAGGCAGGAAGGTGAAACGCGGGATGTGTTGGTATCCCGTCAGCATCGGACGAAATTATTACAATGCCTTGAATCAGTTGGTAGTGGAAGTGGAACGGAAGGAAGATAAGGAGATAGAACACTTGTTCGAGTATGGGCGTCCAGTGTGCTTTTTTACGCAGGACATGATGGGGAAACTTGCGTACCTCAACTTTGTGGCGACGGTGAGTTATGTTGACGAGGACCGAATGGTAGTGGCACTTCCTAATGCCGATGCTTGGGCTGCATTGCAGGGCAAAGATGTGCTGGGTGTACAGCTTTATTTCGATGAAACCAGTTACCGCCTGATGTTCGAAGCTTTGAAGCAAGTGATAGGTGCGAAGAACAACCGTTTGGCGGAGTTGCGCGACATCTTCCACGGTTCTGTTCCTGCTTCTGCTTTTACCTTCCAGCCTGTGCGCTTCCCGTGGCTGAATCGTACGCAGGAAGAAGCCGTCAATAAGGTGCTGCATGCCAAGGATGTTGCTATCGTGCACGGCCCTCCAGGGACGGGAAAGACCACTACGTTGGTTGAGGCAATTTACGAAACTCTGCACCGCGAAAATCAGGTGCTGGTGTGTGCACAGAGCAATATGGCGGTGGATTGGATTAGCGAAAAGCTGGTAGACCGAGGAGTGAATGTGTTGCGTATCGGAAATCCTAGTCGGGTGAACGACAAAATGCTTTCATTCACTTATGAACGCCGTTTTGAGTCACATCCTGACTATCCGCAACTGTGGGGTATCCGTCGTGCTATTCGCGATCTCTATGCCCGGATACGTAAGACAAGCAATCGTGAAGATGTCCGTACGAAAATTAATTCGTTGAAAGACCGTGCTACTGAACTGGAGGTGCGTATCAATACCGCTCTTTTTTCTGAGGCACGGGTGATAGCTTGTACGCTTGTAGGTAGTGCTAATCGTTTGCTGATGGGGCAGAAATTTGGTACTTTGTTCATTGATGAGGCAGCGCAGGCACTGGAGGCTGCCTGTTGGATAGCTATCCGTAAGGCAAACCGCGTCATTCTGGCAGGCGACCATTGTCAGCTTCCGCCTACAGTGAAATGTTTGGACGCTTTGCGTGGAGGTTTGGGTGACACGCTGATGCAATGTATCGTGCGTCAAAAACCTGAAACGGTTTCGCTCCTGAAAGTGCAGTACCGGATGAATGACGAGATTATGCGTTTCTCGTCCGAATGGTTCTACGGAGGCATGCTCCAGTCGGCTCCCGAAGTGAAATACCGCGGCATCCTCGATTTCGATACACCCATCGAATGGATAAACACAGAAGGAATGGATGCCGGCGAAGAGTTTGTAGGCGAAAGTTACGGGCGCATCAACAAAGCCGAAGCCGAACTCTCCATCGGCCAACTGAAATCTTACATCACCCGCATCGGCAGGGAACGGTTCCTCGAAGAACGCATCGATGTCGGATTGATTTCCCCTTACAAGGCACAAGTGCAATACCTCCGCCAGCTGCTCCGGCGCGACGCGTTCTTCAAGCCCTTCCGTTCCTCGATAACGGTCAATACGGTCGACGGTTTCCAGGGACAGGAGCGTGATGTAATCCTCATCAGTCTGGTGCGTGCCAACGAGGACGGCCAGATCGGGTTTCTCAACGACTTGCGCCGGATGAACGTAGCCATCACCCGTGCCCGCATGAAGCTCATCATCTTGGGCGATGCCTCCACCCTGACGCGCCACGCCTTCTACCGGAAGCTGTATGAGTATATCGAGGGGCTGCATGAAGCATGACAAGTGGTCATTCCACTTCGGTATGGTCTGCATCATTTTGCCTTTTCACCCGTTTTACCGTATGCTTGATTTTGCCTATCAGGAAATTGAGTTCAAGGCTTGATTCTGTTTCGGATGTTTCCAGGTCAGGCATGACTATGCTTGAAAGCATTTCTCCAATGTGTTGCATCTTGGATTGCTGCGACTTGCCATCCGTTTCACCGTGTAAGGCGTGCAATTCACGCTTGAGCTGGCGCACAGAGGCAAATGTCTCTATGATAGCAAGGGTGGCTTGCGTAGCTTGCGGACTTTTCAGGATAGTGGCAAGCATATACAATCCTTTCTCCGTGAACGCTTTGGGGAGGACACGGGTCTTGGGTGATAGATTTGCGGTCAAAATATTTGACCGCAAATCTGTAAATTCCTGTTTGTCAAGCTCAAGTACGTATCCACTCGGAAACTTCTCCGGATTGTTACGCACAGCTTGATTGACTTCTTTTGTCCTCACCCCATATAATTCGGCAACATCCACGTCTAATATCACCTGACAATCTCTAATCAGGATGATTTTTTGCCGTACCTGTTCAAATAGATTGACTGTACGTTGAGGGATGCGTTCTGCCCTTTCGTTTAAACCGTTGTTTTTATCCATGATAAAGTTTATGTCATTTATTGAAGTTCTTTATAGACAATAACGCAAACCGTATCATAAGTACATCACAAAACACAAACGGAATAAATAAAAAAATCTGTGCCCCATTAAAATAGGATAAACCTTACCGCAACACCGCCTGCCGCTTCTTCCGGAACTCATGCAAGCGTTTTAAGGCATGTTTCCGGCTCAACAGGATTTCCCTCCGGTAGAGGAAGAATGTAAGAAGGAAATAAATGCCTGCCTGCATCCATAATGCCCGGTATTCGGGCAAGACATCGTTCAGTGTGGCTCCCATCGTCTGTATGCGGATATATCCGTTGATGCCGAAAGTAGAAGGGAATATCCACGACACCGCTTTCCAGAAATCCGGGATTGCCGCTCCAGGCCATGAAATGCCTGAAATGAACAGCAAAGGCAACGATGTGAACACGAATATCATCATGCAGTCTTCACGCCTTCGGATGAGACACGAACATGCCATGGCAAAGAAAATGCATGCCAGCAGGTAGGGAAGGACAAAGGCTGCCAATGTATCCGGCGAAGCAAGAAAGACCAGCCGGAACATCTTGGGCACCGCACAAAGGATATATGCCGCCACGGCAAGATAGACCAAAAGATAAGCCAAGGACTTCCCGAAAATAATGCGGATGGCACCCTGATAATGGCGTACCATGGGCACCAAATCCCGGAAACGGTTGTTCTCGCGCGCCGTACCCGCCGACAGACCTATCCCGAGCAATAAGGTCTGCTGGATAATCAGGATAAGCACGGCAGGGATAAGAAAGCTGGCGAATCCGTCCTGCGGATTATAGAGCGATACCGCTTCGTAATCTATCGGGCGGACCGTAATCTCATCCTGCCGCCCGGTGGTATTGCCCGCACGCCGGATTTGAATATCCTTGTTCATCTCCAGCGAAGCCTCGGTATTGGCAAGCAAAAGCGCCTTATAATAAAGCATGCCGCTCATGTCGGCAAAGATGGAAACATGCGCCTGCTCTCCCGAAGCCAAGTCACGGCTAAAACCTTCGGGAACATAAACCACGCCGTATATTTTTTGCTTTTTCAGCAAAAGCCGGGCTTCTTCCATATCGGAACAATAAGACACGATACGGACATCCGGACCTCCGTCTACCCGGCGGAGGTATTCGCGGCTCACGGAAGAACGGTCGGCATCGACCACAGCCACGGGCACTTCACGCACTACTTCATTGGTATAGATGAATGCATAGACCAGCGGATACGCCAAAGGCACAAGGAGGAAAAAAATCAGTACGCCCTGGTCTTTGACGGTCATCTTCAGCTCTTCCTTACAGATATGGAACAATCCGGCGATGCCCTGCTTTATAGTATGTCTGAACGAATATTTTTTCATAATCCATCGGTTTTAGGGGATATATACATAGTGCAACATTTCCGTGCGCAACTTCTTCAGCACAAAGAACGGAAGAAGCAGGAAAAGCAAAAGCGCCACTATGGGTTGCCATACGTAGACGAGCGGATAACCGTTTAAGGCAAGGTTTACATATATCAGGAAATAATGCCGTAAGGGGAATAAAACCGCCAGCCCTTGCAAGACGGGATGCATCGCCATGACCGGAAAGGTAAAGCCGGAGATGGAAAATGAAATGACTCCCCATAACGAAGCCGCACTCAAGGCAAGGCGGAGGGTGCCGAACATGCCAAAGAAAAAGATGCCGACCGCCTGCGAAGCCAGCACCAGCAACAATCCCGCAAGAAGCATCGGGAAAATGCCGCTATTGCAAGGATAATGCAAGAACCCGTACAGATAGACATTATAGAATACGGTCACGATAAAGAAGATAACCGTATGCGGCAAGAGTTTCCCTACCAATGCCGTGCTGATGGAATTGTCTGCCAGACGCATCAGGACGTGTGCCGTATTTTCCTTCAGCTCCATGCCTAACGCATACGAGGTGGTCAGGAAAATGAGCAACATCAGGATGCCCGGCAATAAGGTATTGCACAAATACACCGAATAATTCAGCCACGGATTGTTCAACGCATGGGTGTCAATAACGACGGGCTGGAGAAACGCCATTGCCTGCTCTTCGGTAGCCCCCTTGGCTAAAAGCGTGCTCTGCCCGATGGCACCCGAAGCAAGTTCCGACATCGTGCGCTGGTCGCGGTACAGCAACGACCCTGCGATGAGGTACGCGTAATTGATGTAAAACGACACGCGGGGCTGCCTTCCGGAGATAGCTTCCTCGGTGGTGCCTTCGGGTATGTAATAAAAAGCATAAATCTCGCCACGCTGGACCGCCTTGCGTGCTTCGTGGAAATTTGCATAACGAGCCGTGACATGCGTTTGCTGGAATGCATCCAAATTGCGGATGATGCTTCGCGTAGTCGCCGTATTGTCCATATCCACAACACCTGCGGGCATGTTTGTAGGCAAGCCGTTTGCCATCAGCGTGGTAAAGAACACGTAGCAGAATACCGGTGCTATTACCATGCAGAAGAGGTAAATCGGCCGGGTCGCGATGTGCCGCAGTTCGCGTACGGCTATACGGTACAGGCGTTTATGAATGGTTGTGTGCATAAGTTTTTGAGTTCTTAAGTTTTTAAGTTTTTGAGTTTTTGGGTTCTTAAGTTTGTTGGTTTGTAAGTTTTTTCTATTATCAACTCAAAAACTTAAGAACTCAAAAACTTAAAAACTCACTTTTTAACTATCGCCGACATGCCCGGCCGCAGGTTCTCTACCGGCTGTACGGGCTTGGCTTTAATTTCGAATGTCTTCAGGTCGAAACCGCCGGTGGTCTTGGTCGCCTTCCATGCGGCATAAGTGCCTAAGTCTTTCATATAGGTCACTTTAAATGTGGCGTCTTTTTCCAATGCCGGGATAAACGCCGAAATCTCGCCCCCTACGTGGAAATCTTTCAGATAGTCTTCACGCACGTTAAACGTCACCCACATGTCATCCAGTTGGGCTACATTCATGATGGGTGCTCCGGTGCCGACCAGTTCGCCTACCTTAGGGAATATCTCCGTCACTTCTCCATCGGCAGATGCCGTGAGATACGTTTCGCTGACATATGAATTTACTTCAGCCACAGCACCTTCCGCTTGGCGCACCTTGGCGGCAGTCATCAACTTGTCTTCCCGTTGTGCTCCGTTTTTTGCCATTGTATATTGAGCTTTGGCAGCACGTTCGGTGGCCACCATTGCGTCATATTGTGCTTTGGTTTCATCGCGCTTTTGTGCCGAC
This sequence comes from Bacteroides sp. An269, assembly GCF_002159755.1. Classification (NCBI taxonomy): domain Bacteria; kingdom Pseudomonadati; phylum Bacteroidota; class Bacteroidia; order Bacteroidales; family Bacteroidaceae; genus Bacteroides; species Bacteroides sp. An269. The sequence continues at coordinate 27,564 of NZ_NFJG01000009.1, read as the reverse complement.
ATCACTCCTTCTTCGTACAGGCGGTTTACCCGTTGGTATGATTTTTCGGCGATTTCCAGGCCTGCTTTGGCTTTTTGCCACATTTCGTAGGCGGCTTGCAATTGTTCGGCACGGGTGCCACGTTCGGCTTTTTCATTCAGCGCTTGGGCAGCCTGTTCCAAGGCTTCCGCTTGCGAGAGTTTCGCCATTACATCGGGCGCTTCGAGGATAGCAAGGGTATCACCGGCTTTCACTGCATCTCCCTCGTCTACGAAAATTTTCAGGATACGTCCGGGCACTTTGCTCGATACACGATATTCGTTGGCTTCGGCTTGTCCTTGTATGATTTCAGTACCTTTCCGGAAAGTGATGAAGCCGATAATGCTTACAATCAATACCACTGCTACGAGTGTAATGAATGCCAGCATGATGTTGTTGCGTTGCGTTCTTTCTGCCATATTGTTTGTCTTATTTTAGTGTTCCCATTGATTTGTTCAAATAGATTTCGCTCATTTTCAGGTCGATTTGTGCGTCAATCTTTCCCGATTGTGCCGAGAGCCAGGCGGTCTGTGCTTCCAGTACGTTGCTGGTGGGGATGACTCCTTCACGGAAACCCAAATTGGCGTAGCGCAGGTTCTCTTCTGCCTTTTCCATATTCTTTTCTGCCATAACCAGTTTCTTGGTGGCTTCGTTTACCTTGTATGAACTTTGAGTGACCTGTAATTCGATTTTTTCTTTTGCATCGTCCAGCCGGTAGCGGGCAATGTTGGCTTCAGCTTTGGCGGCACGTACTTTGTAAATACCTTCTCCCCAATGGAATACCGGTATACTGACCACTACACCTATGCCCCACATGCCGCGAAAGCGGTTCTCGAATCCATTTACTAATGAAGGGTTGGTAAACAGGTAGTTGGCGGTTAGTCCTATGGAGGGTAGAAATTCGGCTCGTGCCACGTTTACCTTTTGCCGGTAGATTTTCTCGGCAAGTTCCAGACTTTTCAATTCTTCGCGGTTGGCAAGTGCTGTACCCACGTTGCTTTCGGTATAGGTGGTTGGTAAGGCAAGGTCTTTCATATCCTCGTCCGCCAGACGGATATCGGTGTCGAGCGGAACTCCGCACAATTGGCAAAGTACCATTTTTGCCAGGGCAAGTCCGTCTTCTACTTGAGTCAGTGTCATTTCCGCTTCGTTCACTTTTACTCTGACGCTTAAAGCATCAGCAGTAGTGGCAACGCCTTGCTCTACCATTTTTGTTACATCCGAGTCGAGCCTTTGAACCAGTTTCACAAAACTTTCAGCGAGATGCTTTTTATTTGCCAGCGAGACTACTTGCCAGTAAGCCTGGTCAGTATTCAGGATGACGTCTTGCATTCCTGTGGCGTGTTGCGAGGCGGCAAGCTGTTCGGCATAGCGGGTGATTTTGTTGTATGCAATGATTTTTCCGCCCATGAAGAGGGGTTGGGTCAGGGTGGCAGCACCAGCATAGAGGTTACGTGTGTCTGTGCGGAACGCGTCTACGATGCTTCCACCTACGCCATTCAGTGCATCGGGTATCTGCCCCATTACGCCCGAAAGGGGGGTGAGCAAGGGGAGCAGTTCGGGATGTGTGGCTGCTATCTGTTGCATCTGTGCACCCAGTTGTTGGAGTTGAGGGGCAAGAGCTGTTCCCATGTTTCCGATGGCTTGCTGTTGTTCATTGCTGAGCAGAGAGATTTCCTTTTGCGTGCGCATATAAGTGCCCGTCACGTTTATTTTGGGCAGGAAATTGGTGAAAGCGGCTTTTTGTTGATAATGTGCCGCGTTTATTTTTTCCTGTGCGATGCGCAGCTCCTTGTTGTTTGCTAGGGCAAGGTTTCTGCAGCTGTCCAGTGTGAGTATGCGTTGGGCTTGTGCCACTGTGACAAGTGTGCCCAGCAGGATGATGGTCAGAATTTTTTTCATTGCCAATTTGTTTAAGTTTTCTGCTTACTTGTGCAAGCAGAACAAATGTACTGACAATAAAACAAACAGGCAAACGATTTGGTTTAAAAAAGCCTTAGCTTTTTTTGTTTGGTCTTGTAAAATGTTCTCATTTGGTCAGGAGGCTTATTCTCAAAACGAAGGTATATTCACCGGCCGTTGCATATATTTGCAATGACCGATGAATATATGATATGCAGGCAAAGGAAGTGCCTTTCATTTTGATTCTGCTTGGGCAGACAAATGGTAGACATTGTATTTTGTAATAGGGACAATTGGCTTATATGTAAAACCTGTGTCAGAGTCCCATCAGGGCAGCAAGTCCTTTGTCGACACCCGAAAAACCCATAAATGCCATTGCCAGCAGGCCGGCAGTAATCAGCGCAATAGACATTCCTTGCATTCCTTTCGGGATATTGACCAGACTAAGCTGTTCGCGGATGCCGGCAAAAACTATCAGGGCAAGGGCAAATCCCAAGGCTGTAGAGAAAGCATAGACCACGCCTGTCAGCAGGTCGAAATCTTTTTGGATGACCAGAATGGCTACACCCAGGATGCAACAGTTGGTGGTGATAAGCGGCAGAAACACGCCCAATGCCTGATAGAGTGCCGGTGACACTTTTTTCAAGATGATTTCGACCATCTGTACCAGCGCGGCGATGACAAGGATAAAAGCAATGGTTTGCAGATAAGCTAGTCCGAATGGGTCGAGTACGAATTTCTGGATGACGTAAGTGACGATGGTGGAAAGCGTGAGCACAAAGGCTACGGCAGCTCCCATACCCATTGCTGTTTCTACTTTCTTCGATACACCCAGGAAAGGACAAATTCCGAGGAATTGCGACAACACGATGTTGTTCACAAAGATAGCGGTGATAAATATAAGGATATATTCCATGGTTTGTTGTTTTTTATTTTAGAGTTTAAGAAGTTAATGCCGATGGTCGAGCTGCATCTGCGGAGTATGGGCTCTCTGAACTCTTTAATTATTCTTTTTTAATCTGTTTACAATCGCAATGAGATATCCCAAGGCGATGAAAGCACCCGGAGCCAGAACGAAGACCAGCATGCCATATTGTTCGGGCAGGATGGAAATGCCGAACAGTTTGCCTGTGCCTAAAAATTCACGCACACCGCCTAGTAAGGTAAGTGCAATGGTGAAGCCCAGGCCGATGCCCAGTCCATCGAAAAGAGAGGCTATCGGAGTATGCTTGCAGGCAAAAGCTTCGGCGCGTCCCAGCAGGATACAGTTGACTACGATAAGGGGAATGAACAGTCCCAGTGTGGCGTAGAGTGCGGGTACATAAGCCTGCATCAGCATTTGCAAGATGGTAACGAAGGAAGCAATAACCACGACAAAGATGGGAATGCGTACCATGTCGGGCACAAGGTTTTTGATGCCGGAGATAGCAAAGTTGGAACAGATGAGCACGAACATTGTGGCGAGTCCCATACCCATTCCATTGAGGGCGGATGAGGTTGTTCCCAGCGTAGGACACATGCCTAGCAGGAGCACGAACGTGGGGTTTTCCTTGACGATTCCGTTTATCAGTATCTTAAAATTGTTCATAATGTTCTCCTTTCTTGTTAATGTTGTTGGGAAGCTCCACTGGTGGCATCTACTTGGCCGTTCATATAGGCAGACCAGGCATTGTTTACTGCCTGCAGGAAGGCACGTGAAGTGATGGTGGAAGCGGTAATGGCATCTATTTCGCCTCCATCCTTGCTTACTGTGAGGGATTGGGTGCCGGGGTTTTTACCGGTAATGTCTCCTTTGGCTCCTTTCTTAAACCAGTCGGAGGCTTTCGAACCTAGTCCCGGAGTTTCTGCATGGCTGAGCAGGGAATAGTCGATGATGTTGCCTTCGGTATCGAAACCTACCAGTACGGTGAGGGTACCGCCGAATCCATTTGCCGAAGCTTCTACGGCTGCTCCGATGGGCTTGCCCCCTTGCGTGGCAGGATATATCTTGTAGGTGGTGCCTTCTACTTCTACTGTTTCCGCTTCTTCGGCAGGATTGTTGTCAAATCCCGGTATCACCACGGCTATGGCATCGCTCAGAGCTTTGGCATTGGCCTGGGCAATAGGCTCGGCAGTAGCTGCATTGACCCAGCCCAGCAATCCACCGGCTACAATAGAAAATCCAGTCAGCGACAGGATCATATTTTTCAATGACGATTCCAGTTTTTTCATTTTTTTGCTACCTCCCCATAGCGTTTGGGTTTACAATAAGTGTTGATTAACGGAGTGAATGCATTCATAATCAGGATGGCGAATGACATGCCTTCGGGATATGCTCCGAAGGTGCGGATGACTACCGTAAGGAAACCGATGCACACGCCGTAGACGAGCATTCCTTTATGGCTCATCGGCGAGGTTACGTAATCGGTTGCCATAAAAATGGCTCCCAACATCAATCCTCCGGTGAGCAGATGTTGTACGGGCGAGGCATAGACGGGATTCGCCAGGTGCATCAGTCCCGAAAAAACGAATACGGTAGCAAGGATGGATATCGGTATGTGCCACGAGATGATTTTTTTCCACAACATATAAGCCAGTCCGAGAAGCAGGGCAAGGGCACAGATTTCTCCCAGACATCCGGCTCCTGCCTGACAATTTTCAGGAAAACCTATTAACAGGAGCAGGCTGCTGGGCAGGTCGTTCAATACGGAAGGGTCGCCCGACTTGATGGCTTGCTTCATCAGGGCAAGCGGAGTTGCTCCGGTTTCGGCATCAAGGTAAGCTCCCCATTGTCCGGCTTGAGGCCACGAGGTCATTTGTACGGGGAAAGAGATGAGCAGGAATACACGGCCGATGAGTGCCGGATTGAACGGATTGCACCCTAGTCCGCCAAAAGTCATCTTGCCGATACCGATAGCCACGAGGGCACCGATGACGACAATCCATATAGGCAGGTTGGAAGGTAGATTGAATGCCAGTAAGATGCCGGTGATGGCGGCGGAACCATCCCAAAGGGTGTTTCCATCGCGCTTCAGGATGTATTTTGTGATGGCCCATTCGAAGAAGAGGCAGGCTGTTACCGAAGTGAGCGTGACAATGATAGCCCCTAGTCCGAACACGAAGAACGATACGAGCAAGGCGGGGATGAGCGCTATCAGCACGCCATACATATTGCGTTGGATGCTATCGCCGCTATGCACGTGAGGCGATAAAGATACGATGAGTTTATTTTCCATTTATATTTTACAATTTATCATTTTCAACTTATAATTCACTTTTTGGTGTTGCGTGCGCGGATGATGGCGCCGACTTTGCCTTTTCCCAACCGGATATTATCGAGTATCGGGCGGTGTGAGGGACAGGTGAACTGGCACGATCCGCATTCGATGCACGACATAATCTGTTCGTGTTCCACGCGGTCCCAATCGCCATGTGCCGAACAGGTGGCAAGCAGGTAAGGTTCCAGTCCCATTGGGCATACACTTACACATTTGGCGCAACGGATACAAGGTTGAGGAGTTGCACGGCGTGCTTCATGTTCGTTCATCAGCAGTACGCCCGAACTTCCTTTGCATATAGGTATGTCGGTGCTCATCAGTGCTTTTCCCATCATCGGACCTCCTCCGATTACCTTGCCGGTATCTTCGGGCATACCTCCGGCTGCTTCTATCAACTGGCTCATCGGAGTGCCCAGTCGGGTAAGAAAATTGGAAGGAGTCTTGAGCGACTTACCTGTGACGGTTACAATGCGTTCGAAGAGGGGCTTATGTTTTTGTACTGCTTCGTAGATGGCAAATACCGTGCCTACGTTTTGTACGATGGCACCTACATGGATGGGCAATGCAGGAGGAGCTGGCACTTGCCGGCGGATAACAGCGTCAATCAATTGCTTTTCGCCCCCTTGGGGATATTTTACTTGCAGAGGAACCACTTCGATACCTGCATAAGCCTTGGCTTTTTCGGAAAGCAGGCGGATGGCATCTGGCTTGTTGTTTTCGATGGCGATGTAAGCACGATTAACCTTGGCGGCCTTCATCAGGATGCAGATGCCTACCAATATTTCATCGGGCTTTTCCAGCATCAGCCGGTGGTCGGCGGTCAGATAAGGTTCACATTCCACGCCGTTGATAATGACGCAAGTTGCCTTGCATCCTGCCGGAGGGCTGAGCTTGACGTGTGTGGGAAAACAGGCACCGCCCATGCCTACGATGCCGGCTTCTTTAATACGTGACACGATTTCCTCGGGGCTGAGGTCGCATGTTTTTAGGAGAGTGGTGCTGCGGTCGATGTCCGGCTCCCATTCATCACCTTCCACATCGATATAGATGGCGGGCTTACGATAGCCGCTGGCATCAATGACGCTATCTATCTTGTTCACCTTGCCAGATACGGACGAGAAGATGGGGGCTGAGACAAATCCTCCTGCTTCTGCTATCCGGGTGCCCACCTTTACCGTATCGCCTTTTTTTACGAGGGGGGTAGCAGGTGCGCCGATGTGTTGTGACAAAGGGAACACCGCCTGTCGGGGGAGGGCAAGGGGTTCGATGGCTTTGCCCGCCGACAATTTATTAGCTGCTGGATGTACTCCACCAATTCTGAATGTCTTCACTTTATCTGTTGTTTTTAAGGTTTTACTTCGGGTTGTTCTATTTCGGCTGAAACGGTTTCCCGTTGCTTACGGGGAGGGAAGTTGACCGCCACGATGGCTCCTTGCGGACATTCCATTTCGCACTTGCGGCACGCCTTGCATTTGGCAGGGTCGATGTAGGCAAGGTTGTTTTCGAGTGTAATGGCTTCGAATGGACAAGTTTTCACGCATTTGCCACATCCGATGCAGGCGGCATCGCACACCTTACGGGCAAGGGCACCTTTGTCTTTGTTGACGCATTGCACATACACACGGCGGTTGTTCTTTCCACGTGGGCGGATTTCGATGATGTTTCGTGGGCAGGCTTTCGCACAGGCTCCACACGCGGTACATTTTGTCTCGTCCACTTCGGGCAGTCCAGTTTGAGGATTGATGCGGATGGCCCCGAACTGGCAGGCATTGGCGCAATCACCATAACCCAGGCATCCGAAGAAACATCCCGTTTCTCCACCTCCGGTGGCGTTTGCCACTACGCACGAGCGCACACCGTCGTATTGCGTGAGCCGGGGACGATTGTCGCATGTGCCGTTGCATCTTACTACAGCCACTTTAGGCTCGGAGGCTTCTGCCTTCAGCCCCAAGATGGCAGCTACCTTCTCCATCGTGGGTTGTCCACCTACGGGACAGAGTTTCCCTTCGAGCGAGCCTGCCTTGACACATGCTGCGGCAAAGCCCGAACATCCCGGAAATCCGCATCCACCGCAATTTGCCTGTGGAAGCACTTCGGCTACCTGGGCAATACGTGGATCTTCGTACACGGCAAATTTCTTCGAAGCCACATACAAGACGATGGCAGATACCAGTCCGATGGCTCCCAATGAAACGACCGCAATTAAAATCATATTCATACGTATAAAGTTAGTTTATTTGATTAGACTACATTTTCCAGCCGGAAGATAAACGAACGGTTCAGTCGCTTACGGCATATATATATAATAAGGTAATAAGGAACCAGTGCACCTAGTGTGGCAAGGGCGGAAACCAACTCATTGTGCGTAAGGTGAAGGACGGAAGCAAGTGCCAAGAGTAAAACCAAAAAAGGAAAGACAAAAGCCAGCAGGACGGCTTTCATGCCCATCGCGGTGGTGCCCGAAATCAATACCTTTTGTCCGACGGCACACACCACTCCTTGTGGGTTACACACATCGATTATCTTTTCTTTTGATTCAGGCACGTGGCAATGTTGCTTGACGCTACATGCCGCGCAAGCTGATGTTTGTTCGATTCTCACCTTCAGGCGAGTTCCGTTGATGCTTTCCACAATACCTAGATGTTTAATGTTACTTGGCATATTTGTAATCTGTACTTTGCAATACGAGGCAAAAATACTATAAATTTTCAGTCGCTGGTAACGTTAACGGTGAATTTATCTGCTAAAAAAAGCAAAATCCAACGGATATGTGTCTTTCTCCCTCTGATTGCATCAGAATGCATAGACGATTAGGGGATGATCTCGGTGGATAAGTAGTGCCGGTGTATCTGTATCTCTCCGCCATATGCTGCATCGTTTGTAAGATTATTAATCTTACAGCGTGAAGATTAATAATCTTTCGGCTTGAAGATTAATAATCTTACAAGCAATGCAGTCATGTGGACTGTCTTATTGACAGTATGTCTGTGGCAATAGAAGCCGATGGAATGTTGAGCTATAAAAAGCCTTATTCTTTTATATTGTAATTAAAACAATTTGTTTTGCTTATGATATGTTTGATTGGCAAGGGTTATTTGAGCAGATTGAAAGTACAGCGGCGGGCACTTGATATTTCTTGAAACAAAAACGGTCTGTAGGTGTACACGATGAACGTAGTATCTGTATCTTTGCGAGCAAAGAGATAGATACAAACGACTAAACAGTAGTAAAAAGAAAGCAAACACCAATGAAAGAGGAAACTTTTATCAGAATGGAGAGCAGCGCAGCTACAGACGTACAACAAACGGGATTATACGATGCTGCATACGAGCACGATGCTTGCGGTGTGGGAATGATTGTAGACATTCATGGCAACAAGTCGCACGAACTGGTGGACTCGGCACTGAAAGTGCTGGAGAATATGAAACACCGCGGGGCGGAAGGTGCCGACAACAAGACCGGAGACGGTGCCGGCATCATGGTACAGATTCCTCATGAGTTTATCTTGTTGCAAGGCATACCGGTGCCTGAAAAAGGAAAGTACGGCACAGGGTTGGTCTTCCTGCCCAAGGACGAGCAGGAACAGGCACGCATCCTGAGCATCATGATAGAGGAAATAGAGCGTGAAGGGCTTACCCTGATGCACCTGCGGAGCGTACCGGTCAACTCTTCCATCCTGGGGCAAAGCGCACAGGAGACGGAGCCGGCTATCAAGCAAGTGTTCATCACCGGTGCCACGGACGTGGAAAACCTGGAACGTACCTTGTATATCATACGCAAGAAAATCGAGAAGCGGATACAACACAAAGACTTCTACATAGTGTCATTGTCCAGCAAGAACATTATTTATAAAGGTATGCTCTCGTCGGTGCAAGTACGCGAGTATTTCCAGGACCTGACACAACCTTACTTCACCAGCGGGCTTGCCATCGTGCATTCCCGCTTCAGCACCAACACCTTCCCCACGTGGAGCCTTGCCCAGCCTTTCCGCCTCTTGGCGCATAACGGCGAAATCAATACCATCCGGGGAAACCGTGCATGGATGGAAGCCCGGGAAAGTGTGCTTTCTACGCCTACTCTGGGCAATGTAAAGGATATCCGTCCCATCATCCAGCCGGGCATGAGCGATAGCGCCTCGCTGGACAATGTATTGGAGTTTTTCGTGATGTCGGGCTTGAGCCTGCCTCATGCCATGGCGATGCTGGTGCCCGAATCGTTCAACGACAAGAATCCTATCAGCGAAGACCTGAAGGCATTCTACGAATACCATTCCATCCTGATGGAACCGTGGGACGGACCTGCCGCCCTGCTTTTCAGCGACGGAAGGTATGCCGGAGGTATGTTGGACCGTAACGGCTTGCGTCCGGCACGCTACCTCATTACGAAAAATGACATGATGGTGGTGGCAAGCGAGGCTGGTGTCATCAGCTTTGAGCCGGAGACCATCAAGGAAAAAGGACGCCTCCAGCCGGGAAAGATATTGCTTATCGATACCCAGGAAGGCAAAATCTATTACGACGGGGAATTGAAAGAACAGCTTGCATCGGCACGCCCGTACCGCCAATGGCTTTCTGCCAACCGCATCGAGCTGAACACCCTGAAGAGCGGGCGGAAGGTGGAAAATACCGTGCCCGATTTCGAGCGTAAGCTCCGTGCCTTCGGTTTCACGCGCGAGGACATCGAACGCACGCTGACACCGATGTGCACCAACGGTGCCGAACCTACGGCATCCATGGGAAACGATACCCCGCTGGCGGTGCTGAGCGACATGCCTCAGTTGCTATTCAACTATTTCCGCCAGCAGTTCGCACAAGTGACCAACCCTGCTATCGACCCGATACGCGAGGAACTGGTGATGTCGCTCACCGAATACATCGGGGCGGTGGGCACCAACATCCTCTTGCCCAGCGAAAGCCATTGCAAGATGGTGCGCCTTCCGCATCCCATCCTTACCAATACCGAACTGGACATTCTCTGCAACATCCGCTATAAGGGCTTCAATACCGTGAAGCTTCCTGCGCTCTTCGAAGTCAGCAAAGGGAAGGCAGGATTGCAGGAAGCCCTGACCCAGTTGTGCAAGAAAGCCGAACAATCGGTAGATGATGGCGTAAACTATATCATCCTGTCGGATAGAGGCATCGATACGGAACACGCCGCCATCCCGTCCCTGCTTGCCGTAAGTGCCGTGCACCATCACCTCATCAGCGTGCAGAAACGTGTACAGACCGCGCTGATTGTAGAAAGCGGAGAGGTGCGCGAGGTGATGCATGCCGCCCTGCTTCTGGGATACGGGGCAAGTGCCTTCAATCCGTACATGGCATTTGCGGTATTGGACGAACTGGTGAAACGCAACGAAATCCAAATGAACTATGAAACCGCGGAAAAGAACTACATCAAGGCTATTTGCAAGGGATTGTATAAGGTGATGAGCAAGATGGGCATCAGTACCATCCGTTCGTACCGCGGCGCCAAGATATTCGAAGCCGTCGGGCTGAGTGAAGAATTGCTGAAGGCTTATTTCGGCACCGGAACGTCTTCGGTGGGAGGCATCCGGCTGGAAGAGATAGCCAAAGACTATATCACGTTCCACGACAACGGGTTCATGCCGGATGAAGTAGAGCCTTTATTGCCGCATATCGGACAGTTCTCTTACCGGAAAGACGGAGAGAAACATGCCTGGAACCCTGAAACCATCAGTGCCCTTCAGCTCGCCACACGCACGGGAAGCTATGCCAAGTTCAAGGAATACACCCGCAAGGCGGACGAGAAAGAGCATCCCATTTTCTTGCGCGACTTCTTCTCCTTCAAGCGCAACCCCATTCCGGTAGAAGAAGTGGAGCCGGTAGAGGATATAGTGAAACATTTCGTGACGGGAGCCATGTCGTTCGGCGCCATCAGCAAGGAAGCCCACGAGGCAATGACGCTTGCGATGAACAAGCTGGGCACACGGAGCAATACGGGCGAGGGAGGCGAGGATTCGGACCGCTTTCACGACACGTTCGACGGCATCTCGCTCTGTAGCAAGACCAAGCAGGTGGCATCGGGACGTTTTGGAGTGACCGCCGAATACCTGGTGAATGCCGAAGAGATACAAATCAAGGTGGCGCAGGGAGCCAAGCCCGGTGAAGGCGGACAGCTTCCGGGCTTCAAGGTGAACGAGGTCATCGCCCGTACGCGCCATTCCATTCCGGGCATCTCATTGATTTCACCTCCGCCCCATCACGATATCTACTCCATCGAGGATTTGGCTCAGCTCATCTTTGACTTGAAGAACGTGAATCCGAAAGCCCAAATCAGCGTGAAACTGGTGGCAGAGAGCGGCATCGGGACCATAGCCGCCGGCGTAGCGAAGGCGAAAGCCGACCTGATTGTGATTTCGGGAGCCGAAGGAGGCACAGGGGCTTCGCCCGCCTCATCAATGCGCTATGCGGGCATCCCGCCCGAAATAGGGTTGAGCGAGACTCAGCAGACACTGGTGCTGAACGGTTTGCGCGGACAGGTACGCCTGCAGACCGACGGACAACTGAAGACCGGACGGGATGTTATCAGCATGGCATTGCTGGGAGCCGAAGAGTTCGGTTTCGGTACGGCGGCACTGATAGTCTTGGGATGTGTAATGATGCGCAAGTGCCATGCCAACACGTGCCCGGTGGGCGTAGCTACCCAGAATCCGGAGTTACGCGACCATTTCCGCGGGAAATACGAATATGTAGTCAATTTCTTCCGCTTCCTGGCACAGGAGGTGCGCGAGTATCTTGCCGAAATGGGCTTCAAGCACCTCGATGACATTGTAGGACGTACCGACCTCATCGAAATCAAGCCCCGCCAAATGGGAAGCAAGGCAGCCCTGCTCGACTTCGGCCGCATCCTGTATCAGGTGAACAACGGGTCGGCACTGCACAACGTCACTATGCAAAAGCACGACATCGACAACGTGAAAGACGTAGCGATGCTTGCCGCTGCCCGTGAGGCGTTGGAGAGCAAGAAAGAAGTATCGCTGGAATATGCCATTGCCAATACCGACCGTGCAGTAGGCACGATGCTCTCGGGAGCCGTAGCGTTGAAGTATGGTGAGGCAGGCTTGCCCGACCAGACCATCAACGTGAAGTTCAAAGGCTCGGCAGGACAGAGTTTCGGCGCTTTCCTGACCCACGGCATCAGCTTCAAGCTGGAAGGGGAAGCCAACGATTATTTGGGCAAGGGCTTGAGCGGAGGCCACATTTCAGTACAGCCTCCTGTACGGAGCAATTTCGATGCCGAGAAGAATACCATCGTGGGCAATACCCTGCTCTATGGTGCTACAAGCGGCGAAGTGTATATTAACGGACGTGCCGGAGAGCGGTTTGCGGTGCGCAATTCGGGTGCCATAGCCGTAGTAGAAGGCGTAGGCGACCATTGTTGCGAATACATGACCGGCGGTCGGGTGGTCGTATTGGGAGAAACCGGACGTAACTTTGCCGCCGGTATGAGCGGAGGCGTGGCTTACGTGTGGGACAAGAACCACAACTTCGACTATTTCTGCAACATGGAAATGGTGGAACTTTCCTTGCTGGAAGACTCCACCGCCCGCAAGGAACTGCACGAACTGGTACGCCAGCATTACCTCTACACGGGGTCGCAATTGGCACGCACCATGCTCGACAACTGGAGCCGTTACGTAGACGAGTTCATTCAGGTGACGCCGATTGAATACAAGAAGGTGCTTGCCGAAGAGCAGATGCGCAAACTCCAGCAAAAGATTGCCGAAGTGCAAAGAGACTACTAAATATAAATTAAGAATGAAGAATTAAGAATGAAGAATGGGTAGATGTCACTCTTCATTCCTCGTTCCTGATTCTTCATTCCTCATTCTTAATTCTTCATTTAATATATTATGGGAAATCCTAAAGCATTCTTAACCATACCCCGTCAGGAAGCCGGCTACCGGCCGATACACGAACGGATTACTGACTTCAGTGAAGTAGAACAGACACTCAATACCAGCGACCGCAAATTGCAAGCCTCGCGCTGTATGGATTGCGGCGTACCCTTCTGCCATTGGGCATGCCCGCTGGGCAACCGTCCGCCCGAATTTCAGGACGCAATGTATAAAGGCAAGTGGGAAGAAGCCTTCCAGATACTGAGCCGCACCAATGACTTTCCGGAGTTTACCGGACGCATCTGCCCCGCCTTGTGCGAGAAGAGCTGCGTGCTGCAACTGAGTATTCATGCGCCGGTCACCATCCGCGAAGATGAAGCCGCCATCATCGAAGCGGCGTTCCGCGAAGGCTACATCAAGCCGAAACACTATCCGCGCAACGGGAAGAAAGTGGCGGTTATCGGGTCGGGACCTGCCGGGCTTGCCGCTGCCAACCAGCTGAACAAGAAAGGATATGAAGTAACCGTATTCGAGAAGTTGGAATACATCGGCGGATTGCTACGCTTCGGCATCCCCAACTTCAAACTGGGAAAGAACATCATCGACCGGCGCATCAGGCTGATGGAAGCAGAAGGGGTGACGTTCAAGCCCAATACTGAAATCACCGTGCAGAAGCTGCCCGAAGGCTTCGACGCTTATTGCGTATGCACCGGCACGCCCCAGGCACGCGACCTCGCCATCCCCGGACGAGACCTGAAAGGCATCCATTTCGCAATGGAGATGCTGGCACAACAAAACCGGGTACTTGCCGGACAGACCTTCACGAAAGAAGAGCGCATCGATGCCCGAGGCAAACACGTGCTGGTGATAGGCGGAGGCGATACCGGAAGTGATTGCATCGGCACAAGCAACCGCCAAGGAGCAGCAAGCGTGACACAAATCGAGATTATGCCCAAGCCGCCCGTAGGAGATAATCCAGCCACGCCTTGGCCCCAATGGCCCGTAGTGCTGAAAACCAGCAGCAGCCACGAAGAAGGATGCACACGCCGCTGGAGTTTGTCGTCCACTAAATTCATCGGGAAAAACGGGCACGTGTGTGGTGTGGAAGTGGAAGAAGTGGAATGGGTGCCTGCGGAAGGCGGAGGACGCCCTGTAATGAAACCCACCGGCAAGAAGGAAGTCATCAAGGCAGACTTGGTATTGCTCGCCATGGGATTCCTGAAGCCGGAAGCTCCCCAGCTTCCCCCGAATGCTTTCCTGGCAGGGGATGCCGCTACCGGCGCCAGCCTCGTAGTGAAATGCATCGCCGGAGGACGGAAAGCCGCCGAAAGCATCGACCGGTTTCTTTCACCTAAAAATTAAGGATGCATTGAAACGCAGATTAACGCAGATTCTCGCAGATTACTTTTAGGATACAGAAAACACAGGAGAAACAATTAATTCTCAATCTGTGTTAATCTGCGAAAATCTGCGTTTCAACCTCAACCCCCAAAAACTCACAAACTTAAAAACTCACAAACTTATGTGTGGAATAGTCAGCATATTCAATATCAAGGAACAAACCAAACCGCTCCGCGACAAGGCACTTGCCATGGCAAAGAAAATACGTCACCGCGGACCCGACTGGAGCGGAATCTATTGCGGGCGGACCGCTATCCTTGCCCACGAGCGTTTGTCCATTGTCGACCCCCAAAGCGGAAAGCAACCCCTTTTCTCGCCCGACCATAAACAAATACTTGCCGTAAACGGCGAAATCTATAACCACCTGGACATCCGCAAGCGGTATGCGGGCAAGTACCAGTTCCAGACGGGAAGTGATTGCGAGGTGATTCTTGCCCTCTACCGCGACAAGGGCATCCATTTTCTGGACGAACTGAACGGCATTTTCGCCTTCGCCCTCTACGACGAAGAGCAGGACACCTTCCTTATTGCCCGTGACCCCATCGGCGTCATCCCCCTTTACATCGGCTATGATGCCGACGGCAAGATGTATTGTGCCAGCGAACTGAAGGCACTCGAAGGTTTTTGCGACCGCTACGAACCTTTCCTGCCCGGACACTATTACGATAGCAAGGAGGGAAAGATGACCCGTTGGTACACCCGCGACTGGATGTCGTACGATGCCGTAAAGGATAATCCGGCATCCGTGGAAGAACTGCGTGAGGCACTCGAAGCCGCCGTACGCCGCCAGCTGATGAGCGACGTGCCCTACGGTGTGCTGCTTTCGGGAGGGCTGGACAGCTCGGTCATTTCCGCCGTTGCCAAGAAATACGCTTCCCGCCGTGTGGAAAGCAACGGGAAACAGGAGGCATGGTGGCCTCAGCTGCACTCGTTCGCCGTGGGGCTGAAAGGTGCGCCCGACCTGGCGAAGGCACGCGAGGTGGCAGACCACATCGGCACCGTGCACCACGAAATCAACTACACCATTCAGGAGGGGCTGGACGCCGTGCGCGATGTGATTTATTTCATCGAGACCTACGACGTAACCACCGTGCGCGCCTCTACGCCGATGTATCTTCTGGCACGCGTCATCAAGAGCATGGGCATCAAGATGGTGCTGAGCGGCGAAGGAGCCGATGAAGTGTTCGGCGGATACCTTTACTTCCACAAGGCGCCCGATGCGCGTGCGTTCCACGAAGAAACCCTCCGCAAGCTCTCCAAGCTCTACCTTTACGATTGCCTGCGTGCCAACAAGTCGCTTGCGGCATGGGGCGTGGAAGGGCGCGTGCCTTTCCTCGACAAGGAGTTCCTCGACGTGGCGATGCGGCTCAACCCTGCCGCCAAGATGTGTCCCGGAAAGACCATCGAAAAGAAAATCGTGCGCGAGGCATTTCAGGATATGCTCCCGGCAGGAGTGGCATGGCGCCAGAAAGAGCAGTTCAGCGACGGGGTGGGCTACAGCTGGATAGATACGCTGAAAGCCGTCACTTCGCAAGCCGTGAGTGACGAACAGATGGCACATGCCGCCGAGCGTTTCCCCGTCAACACCCCGATGAACAAGGAAGAGTATTATTACCGCAGCATCTTCGAAGAGTATTTCCCCAGCGAGAGCGCCGCCCGAAGCGTGCCCAGCGTGCCCAGCGTGGCTTGCTCCACCGCCGAGGCGCTTGCTTGGGACGAGGCTTTCAAGAACATGAACGAGCCGAGCGGACGCGCTGTAGCAGGGGTGCACGAGGAGGCATACGCCAAAGTTTCACAGGAATTAAGGAGTTAAGAAGTTAAGGAGTTAAGTCAATACTTTTACTAATGCTTCCACCAACAAAACTATTGGCTTAACTCCTAACGGAGCGTAGCGGAGTGATAACTCCCTTTTAACTCCTGATTGGCATTATTAATTATTAACTATTAATTATTAACTGATGAAGATAGAATTTACCAAAATGCAA
This sequence comes from Bacteroides sp. An269, assembly GCF_002159755.1. Lineage (NCBI taxonomy): Bacteria > Pseudomonadati > Bacteroidota > Bacteroidia > Bacteroidales > Bacteroidaceae > Bacteroides > Bacteroides sp. An269. Next base: position 11,143 of record NZ_NFJG01000009.1, on the reverse strand, counting down.
GGGGCAGGCAACGACTACATCTACGTCAACACCCTGATATATCCCCTGCCGAATCCCGAAGAGCTGGCGGTGGCGTGGAGCCGCCCCCATACGGGCATCGGAAGCGACGGGCTGGTGCTGATAGGCTCGTCCGGCAAGGCGGATTTCAGCATGCGCATCTTCAACGCCGACGGTTCGGAAGCCAAGATGTGCGGCAACGCCAGCCGCTGCATCGGAAAGTATGTGTACGAGTACGGTCTGACCCGTAAGACCGAAGTGACTCTCGACACGCTTTCGGGCATCAAGACCCTCCGCCTGCATGTGGAAGACGGCAAGGTGGACGCCGTGACGGTGGATATGGGCATCCCGGCGGATATTCATCCCGTCGAATTGGGCGAGGGGTATCCTTATCGCGAAGGCATTGCCGTATCGATGGGCAACCCGCATCTGGTGATTTTCGTGGACGATATGGAGCAGGTGGATTTGCCTCGTGTGGGACCGGTACTGGAACATCATCCGCTCTTCCCCGACCGTGTGAACGTGGAGTTCGCGCAGGTATTGGCTTCCGGCCGTGTCCGCATGCGTGTATGGGAACGCGGTTCGGGCATCACGATGGCATGCGGCACCGGAGCGTGCGCCACCGCCGTGGCATCGGCATACACCCACCGTTGCCCCGGAGAATCGGACATCATCATGGACGGGGGCACGCTCCGCATCCGCTGGGCAGGCGAAGGCACCCGCCTCTTCATGACCGGCCCCGCCGAGAAAGTATTCGACGGTGTGATAACCGTGTGAATCTGCTTCACCACAGATTACACAGATTTTTATTGAACACAGAACCACAGAAACACAGAAGAATTTATTTTAATAATCTGTGTAATCTGTGGTGAGAAAACTCAAGAACTCAATATGGCATTACTCAACGAACATTTCCTGAAACTGAAGGGGAGCTACCTCTTCTCCGATATAGCGAAAAAAGTAAAGGCTTATCAAGTAACCCATCCGGGTGAACAAATCATCCGCCTGGGCATCGGCGACGTGACCCGTCCCCTGCCGCAGGCATCCATCGAGGCAATGCACCGCGCCGTGGACGAAATGGCATCATCTGCGACCTTCCACGGCTACGGTCCCGAGCAGGGATACGATTTCCTGATAGAAACCATCATCAAGCACGACTTCGCGCCGCGCGGCATCCAGCTCAGCCCCTCCGAAGTATTCATCAGCGACGGGGCGAAGAGCGACACGGGCAATATCGGCGAACTCTTGCGTTGGGATAACAGTATGGGCATCACCGATCCGGTCTATCCTGCCTATATCGACAGCAACGTGATGTGCGGGCGTGCAGGTACGCTGGGCGAAGACGGACGCTGGAGCAACATTACTTACCTGCCCTGCACCGCCGCAAACGGCTTTGTCCCAGCCATCCCCGACCACCGCATCGACCTGATCTACCTGTGCTATCCCAATAACCCTACAGGCACCACGCTCACGCGCGACCAGCTGAAGCAATGGGTCGACTATGCGCTGGCTAACGATACGCTCATCATCTTCGATGCCGCCTACGAGGCTTACATCCACGATGACGATGTTCCCCATTCCATCTACGAGATACGCGGGGCGAAAAAAGTAGCCATCGAGATACGCAGCTTCTCGAAAACCGCCGGCTTTACGGGCGTGCGTTGCGGCTATACCGTGGTGCCCAAGGAAGTGACCGCCGCTACCCTCGATGACGAGCGCGTCCCGCTCAATCCCTTGTGGAACCGGCGCCAGTGCACCAAGTTCAACGGCACCAGCTACATCACCCAGCGTGGTGCCGAGGCGGTCTATTCGCCCGAAGGCAGGGCACAGGTGAAGGAAACCATCGCCTACTATATGGAAAACGCCCGTACGATGCGCGAAGGCCTGACCCGTGCCGGCTACCGGGTGTTCGGAGGCATAAACGCGCCTTATCTGTGGGTGCAGGCTCCCGAAGGGATGACCTCGTGGAAGTTCTTCGACGAGCTGCTTTACCGTGCCCACATCGTCAGCACGCCCGGCGTAGGCTTCGGCCCCAGCGGCGAAGGCTACCTGCGCCTCACCGCCTTCGGCAAGCGCGAGGATTGCGAGGAAGCCATCCGCCGTATCGGCAAGCTCTGATATTTCACCACAGAGGCACACAGAGTTTTTATTTATTGAATATCCGCAAACATCCCATGTAGGGGCGTATCGCATACGCCCTGAAGACATCCACGTGGATTAGTTGACGTATTCGGGCGTATGCGATACGCTCCTACAAGGCAATTGGGTGAAATGCGGATATTCAAATTTTATTTTTTTTCTGTGTGCCTCTGTGCCTTTCATTACGCTGGATTACAAATCCAGCGTGACAAAATCTAGCATGACAAATTAAGAATAAACTTAGACCTGATATAAATTATCGGTATTAAGAAAGTTTTGTTATCTGCCTGATACCATAAAAAACATTTACTTCTAATTTTGTGACATGAAATAACAAAAGACCACTCATTATGTTGCAAAAAATCAGACAAGTAATAGCTTTCCTATTCTTTTGCATCGTCACGCTTTTGTTCCTCGACTTTACAGGGACATTGCATGCATGGTTCGGATGGATGGCTAAGATTCAGTTCTTGCCGGCTGTATTGGCACTCAATGCCGGCGTTGTGCTCCTTCTTATAGTGCTTACTTTCGTATGCGGACGCATTTACTGTTCCGTTATCTGCCCGTTGGGAGTCTTTCAAGACATCGTGGCGCGGATAGGACGAGGGAAGAAAAAACTTCCTTATACGTATTCGAAAGCGAAAAACGTGTTGCGTTATAGCGTATTGGTCGTGTTCTTGGCGTTGATGGCAGGCGGACTCACTTCGATTGCCGCACTGGTTGCCCCTTATAGCGCCTACGGAAGAATCGCCAACAACCTGTTTGCTCCCGTTTACCAGTGGGGAAACAACCTGCTGGCCTATTTTGCAGAACGTGCCGACAGCTACGCTTTCTATGAAACCGAGGTGTGGCTGAAGAGCCTTCCGACATTCCTCATCGCCCTGCTTACCTTTATAATAATAGGTGTATTGGCGTGGCGGAACGGACGTACGTATTGCAATACCGTCTGCCCCGTAGGAACCGTGTTGGGGGTTATCTCTAAATTTTCGTTATTCCGCATCGAAATCGATAAAGAGAAATGCAGGAAATGCAACTTGTGCGCACGCCGTTGCAAGGCAGCTTGCATTGATATTCCGAATGCAGCTGTAGACCATAGCCGGTGCGTGACTTGCTTCGACTGCCTGAAGCAATGCAAGCACGATGCCATCCACTATCGTTTTGCCTACGGAAAGAAAGAAGCCGCTCCGTCACAATCTACTTCGCAACCCAAGAATAAGGGACGGCGTGAGGTACTGGCAGGGTCGCTGTTGCTCCTTGCCTCCGCAGCCAAGGCACAGGCTGTAAAGAAAGCCGAAATCGTCAAACTGGACGGCGGGCTTGCTGACATCATCGACAAGCAGGCACCGAAACGTCAGACTCCGATTACTCCTCCGGGTTCGCAAAGCGCACGCAATATGCAGCAACATTGCACCGCTTGCCAGCTTTGCGTATCGGTCTGCCCCAACGAAGTGCTCCGTCCTTCTTCTTCGCTTGACAAGTTCATGCAACCTACCGCATCCTACGAACGCGGTTATTGCCGCCCCGAATGCACGAAATGTTCGGAAGTCTGTCCGACGGGTGCCATTCACCTGATAGATAAAGCCGAAAAGTCTGCCATCCAGATAGGCCATGCCGTATGGGTGAAAGAACGCTGCATCCCACTCACCGACGAACAGGCATGTGGAAACTGTGCGCGCCATTGCCCCACAGGAGCTATTCTGATGATTCCTTCCGACCCGTCGGATTCCGAATCTCTCAAGATTCCGGCGATAGACACCGAGAAGTGCATCGGATGTGGAGCTTGTGAGAACCTGTGTCCGGCACGCCCGCTCAGCGCCATCTACGTAGAAGGCCACGAAGTCCACCGAATCATTTAAAACATACACCACAGATTACACAGATTAAATCAATTATTTAAATCCGTGTAATCTGTGGTGAAAAATTACATCAACAAATTACACTGCTATTATGAACAAACAAGATAACCGCATGAACCGCAGGGATTTCCTGAAAATAGTAGGCATCAGCACCGCCGGTACCGCCGCAGCCCTGACGGGATGCTCCCCCAAAGAATCAGCCGAGACATCTGCACAAAATCCTGTGCCAACAGGCAAGATGACTTACCGCAACTTCCCGCCTTCAAAAGACCAAGTCTCCATTCTGGGCTACGGATGTATGCGCTGGCCTACGCTCCCCGCACCCGAGAAAGGCGGAAACGTCATCGACCAGGAAGAGGTGAACCGCCTGATAGACTACGCCATCGAACACGGAGTGAATTATTTCGATACTGCACCCGTATATGTGCAGGGCTGGTCGGAAACCTCGACAGGCATCGCCCTGAAACGACACCCGAGAGAAAAATACTTCATCGCCACCAAGATGTCGAACTTCGACCTTACGGACTTCAAGTCGAGCGTAGAAATGTACCACGACTCGATGAAGAAGCTCCAGACGGACTACATCGACTACTACCTGCTCCACTCGCTGGGCAACACCGGCAAGCGCAGCTTCCAGAACCGCTTCATCGACAACGGCCTGCTCGATTACTTAATCAAGGAGCGTGAGGCAGGACGCATCCGTCACCTCGGCTGGTCATTTCACGGAAGCAAGGAAGAGTTCGACAAGATACTGGCATACCACGAGCAGGTGCACTGGGATTTCATCCAAATCCAGCTGAACTATTCCGACTGGAAGCACGCATCGGGCAGAAACGTCAACGCCGACTACCTGTATGCCGAAATCTCCAAGCGGAACATTCCGATGGTTATCATGGAACCCCTGCAGGGAGGACGCCTGTCGAAAGTGCCCGAACACATCGTAGCACGTCTGAAGACACGCAACCCCGAAAACAGCGTCGCTTCGTGGGCATTCCGCTTTGCCGGCACACCGCCCATGGTGCTCACCGTACTGAGCGGCATGACCTACATGGAGCATCTGCAAGACAACATCCGCACCTATTCGCCGCTGGTACCGCTCACCCAGGAGGAACAGCAATTCCTGCTCGATACCGCCGAGCTGATGCTCAAATACCCCACCATCCCATGCAACAACTGCCAATACTGCATGCCTTGCCCCTATGGCATCGACATTCCGGGGGTATTGCTCCACTACAACAAATGTGTAAACGAGGGCAATATGCCGCAAAGCAAGCTCGATCCCAATTATGCCCGTGCCCGCCGTGCTTTCCTGATAGGCTACGACCGCAGCGTGCCGAAGTTGCGCCAGGCATCCCACTGCATCGGGTGTGAGCAATGCAATCCGCATTGCCCGCAATACATCGATATCCCACGCGAAATGCAACGCATCGACCAGTATGTGGAAAAATTGAAGCAGGAAACATTGTGAATCAGGAGTTAGAGGGAGTTAAGAAGTTAAGGAGTTAAGAAGTTAAGAAGTTAAGCCAATACCTTCACTCCTGCTTCCACCAACAAAACTATTGGCTTAACTCCTAACGAAGCGGAGCGGAGTGATAACTCCTTTTAACTCCTTAACTCCTGATTGGCATAAATCGTAAATAGTAAATCGCAAAATCGTAAATTAAAAAGATGAACCAACTTATCTCCCTCCTCCATGCAGGAGGTTATTCGTGCGTCATTGCCAACCGTGGTGAGACGCGCACGTTTACGCAACGTGGCGTAGCCGATCTTTATACCTTATATAATAATGACCCTGCTTTTATGCAAGGTGCTACCATAGCCGACAAAGTCATCGGCAAGGGAGCCGCCGCCCTGATGATATTGGGCGGAATGACGGAAGTCTATGCCGATGTGTTAAGCACCCCCGCACGAAAGTTATTCGAACAATATGGAGTAAAAGTGTCTTGCGCACAGGAAGTGCCTCACATCATCAACCGCCAGCAGACCGGATATTGCCCATTGGAAACAGCATGCGGAGAAGAAACCGACCTGCAACGGCTTTACCAGATTATCACCGATTTCGTTATGGCGCACAAATGAGAAACTGTTTTGAATTTCTCCAAAAAGTTTCTTATACTATATGCGGTATAGATTTATGATTTTAATGAAACATAACTATTCACCACAGAGTGCCACAGAAGAATAGGTCAATAAACAATATGCTAATGCGAAAATAAATTAGCACATTGCCCTATTATTCATTGACACATTAAATCTGTGTACCTGTGTCCTCCGTAGTGAGAAAGGCAGCTACATTGCTTTCCAGAAGGAATTATAAGTATCAGCAGTTTCAATGCACTGAAACTGGAGTTTCAAAGTATATAAACTATAGTTTCAATACAAATAAACTATAGTTTCAGTATAATAAAACCAGACTGAAAACAGATTGCCTTTCCTAAGGCTTCCGGCTGATGCGCCCAATGAAACTATATGCCTGCGCGGACCAACCGGACAGGGAAAAAGAAAAGCCACGGATTACACCGGTCTGAATGGAGGTTCGATGGAATGGGAATCGGTGTAATCTGTGGCGGGAAAGTTTTTTGAGGCAATCGTGCCCCTAAAGAGAGAGTTATCCGATTTTACTGATTTTCTTCAGTTTTTCTTCGTCCACAATCTTGATTTTACGCCCGTCGATGATAATCAGTTTCTCGGCGGCAAAGTTCGACAGAGTACGGATAGCATTCGATGTCGTCATATTCGACAAATTGGCAAGGTCTTCACGCGAAAGATAAATACTCAGCGTACACTGGTCTTCCTCCAATCCGTACGTATCTTTCAGGAACAAGAGCGATTCGGCAAGGCGTCCACGGATATGCTTTTGCGTCAGGTTTACCGTACGCGCATCTGAAATACCCAGATCTTTCGACAGCTGACGGATGAAATACATCGCCAACTCCGCATTTTGGACCACCAATTCTTCAATAACAGCCATCGGAATCAGGCACATCGTACAAGGTTCGAAAGCCGCCGCCGCCGTCACAAAGTTTTCATGCGCGAAATAGGCACGATAGGCAAAATATTCCTTGTTCTTCACAACCCGGATAATCTGGCTGCGCCCACCTACTCCGTCCTTATAAATTTTTACCTTGCCATTCAACAGACACATCATATACTGCGGAGTTTCGCCTTCGCAATAAATAACCTCATTTTTCTTGTATTTTTGAATTGTAAAGTTCTGCGCAAGATATTCACGTTGCGCCTCTGTAAGAGGTTGCCATAAATCGGGGATACTTTCGGCAATCTCGGCTTCTGTCAGTTCCTTCTTTACCATAGGTGCTATAAAACGATGTTGTGGAGCACAAAGGTAGTAAGAAAAAATGAAAATCTTTATTTCAAACCCTAAAAATTGCCTCCGTGACACGAGGATTTATTATATATTTGCCTTTAGAATGGCAAATATGAAAATTGTACAGGGTTTTATATGCTGGATTGTCCTGCTCTTACTGGCAATATGTCCGGCACGGGGAGAGATAGGCTCGTTTCAGAAATCTTTACCTCACAAGACTGATGTGCCCGATTCCATCCTGACACATATATTCAATGCCGCCAACTTCTATGCCTCTGAAGTGGAAGAATACAAGGCTGAATTATACTTGAAAGGCCTGCTGAAAATCCACAAACGAAACCGTATCATCAAGTACATCCCTTCGATGTTCCGTTTGGAGAAAGGAGTGAACACATACATCCACGAGTCCATCAGCAAGCTTCACTATACAGCTCCCAGTATCTACGACCGGAAGGTACAGTCGATATCGAGCACGTTTCCGGGAAGCGAAAGCCGTTTCTTCGATATAGCCGACTTCCTGAAGTTCAACCTCTATGCTCCTTCCATCATGGAAGACAAAGTACTTTCCCCACTCAGCAAGGAATCAAGCATCCATTACAATTACCTGCTCGACTCGGTCGCCTACCGCCGTAACGGAAAAATCTACAAGCTGCGTATCATCCCACGCTATCCCAGTACCCAGCTATTGGAAGGGTCGTGCTGGATTTCTTCCAGTGACTGGACCATCCGCTACCTCGATTTTCAAGGGAAATATGACCTGATAACTTTCCACATCACCATGTATATGGGCGACACGCCAGAAACCAAGTACCTGCCACACATGATGAACCTCGACATCCGCTTCAAGTTCCTGCGCAACGATCTGGAAATGAATTGTACTGGCTGGCTCAATTACGAAGAGGTAAAATTTCATAAAAAGTCGGACCTGCCCGACAAATGGTTGACAAAAGACCAACAGCGATATAACCTGACCGACTCGTACACACTAACCTGCGACACCACCCGGCTCATGCACGACCGTGATTCTTTCGCACGTATCCGTCCGCTACCACTCAGCGATATGGAAGACAGCCTTTACCAAGCTTATAACGAACGCCGTAGAATAAGTCCGGAAGATACACTGAAAGCTCCTCCTACCAAACTCCGCAAAAATCTGGTACTTCTGGGGCAGATGGGCGATGCCTTGATAAGCAGCTATAACATTGACATCAACAAAATAGGAAATATCTCCTGTTCGCCGCTTATCAACCCGTTGTTAATCAGCTATAGCCACCGTAACGGAATCTCTTACCGGCAAGAATTCAAATACAACAAACTGTTTCATAACGGACGGCTGCTTCATCTGGTGCCGCAAATCGGCTATAACTTCACGAAAAAAGAATTTTATGCCAAACTTGACGGAGAATATGTCTACAATCCCCGAAAACACGGAGCCATTTCTGTAAGTGTAGGAAACGGTAACCGCATCTACAGCAGTATCGTGCTCGACCAGCTTCAGGCTCAGCCCGACAGTACATTCAGCTTTGACGGACTGGAACTGGATTACTTCAAGGATGTGTATCTCAACGTTTCGCACAACATCGAAATCATTAACGGGCTGACGTTATGGACCGGTGTATCGATGCATTGGCGTCATGCTGTCAACGGCACTCCCGAAGTGGCACAGCGGGTAAGGTTACGCTACAATAGCTTCGCCCCCCGGCTGCGCATCGAATGGACCCCATGCATGTACCATTATTATACCAACGGCAACCGCAAAGTAAATATAGGTTCACGCTATCCTACTTTCCTTATCGACTATGAACGGGGCATCAAAGTACTGAACAACTCTGGAGCCTACGAACGTTTCGAGTTCTCTGCCGAACAGAAAATCCGGATACGGGGTATGCATACCATTGCCTACCACGTAGGAGGAGGTTTTTTTACCAACCAGGATGACATGTATTTTGTAGATTATGTCAATTTTGCCAACCGCAACCTGCCACAAGGCTGGAACGATGATATCGGCGGCACCTTCCAGATGCTTGATTCACGCTGGTACAATGCCTCACGCCATTACATCCGGGGTAATATGACTTACGAAACACCGTTCTTGCTACTCTATCCGGTAGGCAGTCTGCTGTCCTTCATCCAGAAAGAACGGCTATATGGGGGCATCCTCTTTATGCCACACCTTAACCCCTATATCGAATTAGGGTACGGCATAGGCACGCACATCTTCGATTTCGGCATTTTCATAGGCAATGAGCAAGGCAAATTCACTTCGGTAGGATGTAAATTCACTTTCGAACTATTCAACCGTTAATCATTCTAGTGCCTCTCCCTGCACATTCTGTGTGGTCTGTGTTCAAAATAAAACTATTTCCTGAGAAAAGCATCCTTCCGGCAAAACCAGAAGCGGATATGGTGTGCCAGACTCCACCACGGGCGCAGCACATCGAAGATTGGTAAAAACACGCCGAACTTCTCGCCCAAATCCCACGCTGTATGATACCATATATGCATCACCGCCAGCAAACGAACCAGCCACAGCCCTGCAGCCATACCTGCCCATATCCATTGCCCGCTTACCAGGCCTACAGCAAAAGCAACGGCACATCCCAGGTGAAACAAGAAACATGTCCACGTTTCCAACGCATTCAGCAACGGTGCCACACCCTGGTAGAAACGTCCCGTCAATACGCTTCCCAACATCTCTTCCCTCCAGCTTTTCCGGGAAACAGGCAATGGCAGACGTACAATGCTTTCCTTTCCCCGTGCTACCCGTGTGTTATACCTGTCGGCAATGGCATTCACCAGCAAATCGTCTTCACCACGCTGCAACTGCAAATGACTGCTGAAGCCCTTGTGTTCCAGATAGGCACGCTTGCGATATGCCAGATTATGCCCAAGTCCCATATAAGGATGCCCGGCAAGTGCCATGCCGAGGTAACGCAGCGAACGGAAAAAAGCATCTGTCCTGACACGCAAGGCAAACATTCCTTTCCCGTACACATAGTTGCTGTAACCCAGCACGATATCGGTTTCGGGTGTCATCTCGCGGGCAAGGCTGCGCAGCCATTCCTTACTTTCGGGTCTGGCATAAGGACTGGTCACTACCACCCATTCGTAATGACTGGCACGTATACCCATCGCCACTCCCAGTTTCTTCCGGCTCACATAACGTGCCGTTTCTGGAATAAACGTATGATACAAATTCGGATATATGTTTGCCAGACGTTTCAATATCAGTTCGTCTTCACCAGCCGACAAATCGTTCACTACAATCACTTCAAATGCCGGATAGTCCTGTTCCAGAATAGCTGCCAGGCTATCGTGCAGCAGCTCGCCCGTATCTTTGGTCACGACAATCACCGAAAGCGGAGGATATTCTACGGGATCCGTTCCAGCATCTTTCCGGAAATGGCGGTGAATCCTGCTGTAAAAGCCGCACATCACACTCATTTGAACCACAAAGAATACGACACATATATCCGCCAACAGGGCAGCAATCGAAGTAAAGTCTATCGTCATCATATCATCTCTTCTAAATAACGGTGCAAAAATAGGGCAAATCTTCATTCGATAGCAACATACGCTGATTTTTTCACCACATAATCTATAAGAACGCAACCGTATTCAGAAACTGAATTCAGAAGCTGTTTTGAATTTCTTCAAAAAGTTTTTCTTGGCTTGATGTATCCTTTTTCGTGTGTGCTTTGGGCGATTTTTTGGTCCTTTTCGCCCCTGTTCTTCGTCAGATAGCCCGCTATCTTCCTCATCACAGAAGCGAAAATGCCTCAAAAACTCATCCCAAATCATCGCACGATAAATTCAAAACAGCTTC
>NZ_NFJG01000089.1:0-19283 GCF_002159755.1 Bacteroides sp. An269 | reverse complement strand
GATGAGTTTTTGAGGCATTTTCGCTTCTGTGATGAGGAAGATAGCGGGCTATCTGACGAAGAACAGGAGCGGAAAGGACCAAAAAATCGCCCAAAGCACACACGAAAAAGGATACATCAAGCCAAGAAAAACTTTTTGGAGAAATTCAAAACAGCTTCTTAATATAAGAGACTTATGGAAAAGAAAGAAAAACGTAACTTTGTGGAATGGGCGATGCACTACCGGCAGATTGTTATTCTTGTAGTGACCTGTCTGGTGGCATTCGGTGTGTACAGTTTGCCCGAAATGCGTAAGAATGAGTTTCCCGACTTTACCGTGCGGCAGGGAGTCGTGGTAGCTGTGGCTCCCGGAAATACGGCGCAGGAAATGGTGGAGCAGGTTACCAAACCGCTGGAAGAATACATTTTCACTTATAAGGAAGTAAAAAAGGAGAAAACTTTTTCGAAAAGCCGCGACGGCATTGTTTACATACAGGTGGAGCTGAACGATGACCTGACGAACAAAGACGAGTTCTGGAGCAAGTTCAAGCATGGCGTGTCGCAGTTCAAGGCACAACTGCCCGGCAACGTGCTGGCACTGGTGGTGCAAGACGATTTCGGCGATACTTCCGCCCTGCTGATTACGATGGAGAGCGAAGACAAGACCTATCGCGAACTGGATGACTATATGGACCTGCTGCAAGGCCGCCTGCGCCGCATCAACTCCGTAGGACGCATGACGGTGAGCGGGATGCAGAACGAACAGATATCGGTTTATCTTGACCACGACCGTCTTTCGAAGTACGGGCTGAACGAACAGACGCTTGCCCTTGGTCTGATGCAGAAAGGTTTCACCACCAGCGGCGGGCGCGTGAAGGACGGCAGCATGGTAGAGCCTATCTACGTCAGCCGCTCACTCAATACCGTGCGCGATGTGCAGGAACAGATAGTCTATACCGATCCGCAGGGCAACACCGTGCGGCTGAAAGACGTGGCACGGGTGGTGCGTGAATATCCCGACCCCGACAGCTACATCACCAACAACGGCCGTAAGTGCCTCCTGCTCTCCGTCGAGATGAAGAAGGGGCAGAACATCGTGGCAATGGGCGATGAAATCAACAAGGTGCTGGACGAGTTTCAACAGGAATTGCCGGCGGATGTCAGTATCTTCCGCATCACCGACCAGCCGAAGGTGGTGGGCGACAGTGTGTCGAACTTCCTGCACGAACTCATCATTGCCATCGTGGCGGTGGTCATCGTGGTGATGCTCCTGTTGCCCTTGCGTGTGGCATTGGTGGCTGCATCTACCATCCCGATTACCATATTTATATCGTTGGGACTGTTTTATGTTTTCGGTATCGAGTTGAATACCGTGACGTTGGCTGCGTTGATAGTCACGTTGGGTATGATTGTGGATAACTCCATTGTCATCATCGACAGCTACTTGGAGAAGCTGGGCGAAGGGATGTCACGCTGGCATGCTTCCATCTACAGTACCATGCACTTCCTCAAGTCCATTTTCTCCGCTACGCTCGCCATCAGCATCACGTTCTTCCCGTTTCTGTTTACGTTGACGGGTATGCTGAACGAGTTCGTGCTGAGTTTCCCGTGGGCGGTTTCCATCGTGTTGGGCGTGTCGTTGCTCGTGGCTACGCTACTTGTGCCTTTCATGCAGTTCTGGTTTATCCGCAAGCCTATGGGAGTAAAGGTGAATAAAGACGGCAAGAAGCCGTTCAACTTCCTCGACCTCTTGCAGAAACATTACAACTGGCTGTTCGGCAAGTGCTTCGCTCATCCCAAGATAACGGTGGCTGTCGGCGTGGTTTCTATCGTGGTGGGTTCTGTGATGTTGACTGGTTTGCCCCAACGTATCCTGCCTGTGGCAGACCGCAACCAGTTTGCCGTGGAGATATACCTCCCTACAGGTACGGATGTGGATGTGACGGCACAGGTGGCGGACAGCATGGAACACATCTTGAGCCAAGATCCGCGTGTGGTCAGCATCGCCTCTTTCAAAGGATGCGCCTCGCCCCGTTTCCAGACGGCATACGCACCCCAAATACCTGGCACCAACTATGCACAGTTCATCGTAAACACTACCGGTGTGAAGGACACCGAGGCACTTTTGGCGGAATACACACCGAAGTACACCGAATACTTTCCCGGTGCCCGCGTGCGTTTCAAGCAATTAAGCTATAGCGAGGCTGTCTATCCCATCGAGGTGCGTCTTAGCGGTGAAGATTTGAGTATGGTGAAGCAAGATGCGCAGACCGTGCTCGAAGTCCTAAAGCGGATGCCGGGACTTATCCTTGCGCAGACCGATTTCAACGAGCCGTTACCTGCCATTGCCGTCAATCTGAAAGAAGACGAGGCAACCCGCTTAGGCGTGACCAATCTGGGGCTGGAGTCTACCCTTGCCATGCGTTATGGAGACGGGTTGGCGATAGCTAATGTATGGGAGGGCGATTACGACATTCCCGTCAAGCTGAAAAGCGAGAAGGCGGATCGTGCCTTGCCTGTTGAGGTGAAGGACGAACTGATACCTGTTGCTGCCGGACTTGCTGATGTGCCTTTGCGGCAGGTAGCCGATGTGGTGCCCACGTGGAAGGAGGGACAGGTAGTGCGTCGCAACGGAATCTACACCGCTACCGTGCAGGCTGACTTGGCTGTCGGAGAAAATGCCCTGAAAATGACTGCCAGGGTGCAGGAGATGATGAAAGGTGTCGAACTGTCTGAGGGGGTGACGGTCAGCTACGGCGGTGAGATGGAGAAAACCGGTGAGATGATGCCGCAAATCATGGGTGGACTGATGTTGGCAGTTGCCATCATCTTTTTCATCCTTCTGACTCACTTCCGCAAGATCAGCATTGCCTTGCTTATTTTCGGCAGCATGACACTCTGTGTCTTCGGTACTGCTTTCGGTGTATGGATTCAAGGTGTAGACTTCAGCATCACTGCTATTCTAGGCGTGGTGAGCCTCATGGGTATCATTGTGCGCAACGGCATTATCATGATAGACTATGCCGAGGAGTTGCGCGTTACGGAACACATGACTGCCAGCGAAGCTATCTATCATTCCGCCCTGCGGCGTATGCGTCCTATCTTCCTCACGTCGGCTGCCGCCTCGATGGGTGTTATCCCGATGATACTGGGCAAGTCGAGTCTATGGATGCCGATGGGTACGGTCATTTGTTACGGTACACTCATCACGATGTTGTTCATTCTTACTGTCTTGCCGTGCTTGTACCTGCTTACTTTCCGGGGCAGCAGCAAGAAACGTGAAAAATGGGATGCCTTGGAGCAACAGTGATACTCTTGTTAGGGTGTTGATGATATCCCATGTATGGGGTCGGATACACCTTATATTATATATAGAATGCAAAACAGAAATTGAATATCCGTAAACATCTCCTGTAGGAACGTATCGCATACGCCCGAATGCGCCAACTGATCCACGTGGATGTTTTCAGGGCGTATGCGATACGCCCCTACAGGGCAATTGGGTAAAATGCGGATATTCATTAAACAGAAATAACGTTGAAAGATGAAACATACAAGTAAATGCTTTTTGATGGTTTGGGTATGGGGCTGCATGGCTGCCCCGCTTGCCGCCCAGCAGGTTTACACACTGGACGAATGTATAGAAAGTGCTTTGCAGAACAATGCCCGTATGAAAAATGCCGAAAACGACCTCACTTCCGCCCGGCACCAGCGCAAGGAGGCGTTCACCAACTATTTCCCCAGCATCAGTGCTACGGGCGGAGGCTTCCTGTCCTCCACCCATTTGTTGGGTATGGAGATGGGACCCGGTATGTCGTTGGGATTGATGAAGGATGGTCTAGTGGGTGGCGTTACCGCTTCGATGCCCCTCTTTACCGGAGGGCAGATAGTGCAGGGCAACAAGCTCTCCGAGGTAAATGTGGAGAAATACCGCCTCTTGGGCAGGCAGGCGGAGAACGAAGTGAAGCTCACCGCCGAGCAATATTACTGGCAAGTGGCGATGCTGAAGGAGAAGCTCCGCACGCTGCACGTGGTGGAGGCGCAGCTGGCGGAAATCCTGAAGGATGTGGATGCCGCCGTACAGGCGGGCGTGACCAACCGCAACGACCTGCTTCAGGTGCAGCTGAAGCAGAACGACACGCGCAGCACACGCATCAATGTGGAGAACAGCCTCGCTCTGTCGCGCCGTCTGTTGGCGCAATACATCGGTACGCCGGGTGACAGTGTGGATATAGACTTCGTAGTGGCAGATTCGCTACCCGAACCGCCCGATGCGCTTTACCGTCGTCCCGATGAGTCGCTTGCCCTTACTCCCGAATACAACTTGTTGCAGGCAAAGCTGAAGGCAAGCCGCATTGAGCGGAAGATGACGCTTGGCAAGCAATTGCCTACGGTAGCGATAGGCGGCGGATTTGTTTATGATAACCTGCTGGACCGCGACCGCAACTATTGGGTGGGCTTCGCTACGGTAAGCGTGCCTCTGAGCGGCTGGTGGGAAGGCAGCCATAGTCTGAAGCGCAGCAAGCTGGCGGTGCGTACCGAGGAAAACAACCTGCGCAACGGCAGCGAACTGCTGGTCATTAACATGCAGAACACATGGAATGCAGTGACCGATGCCTATAAGCAAGTACGTATAGCTATCGAGAGTATCGGGCAGTCGGCAGAGAACCTTCGTCTGCAGACCGACTACTATCATGCCGGTACCTGCACCATGAGCGACCTGTTGGAGGCGCAGACTCTTTTCCAGCAAAGCCGCGACCGATATGTGGAAGCGTATGCGCAATATGCGGTGAAGAAGCGTGAGTATTTGCAGTCAACAGGACGTTGACGGACAGGAACGTAATGGCTTTTTAACCAAAAATTCTGATGAAAGGAACATTGCTTTTCACAAAGAAACCTTAACTTTGTGTGCAATTAAATTAGAACCAGCTAAAATTTCGTATTATGGACAAAACAACAATTGGAACAAATGCAGGCATTGTCTGGCGCACGATAAACAGTAGCGGCAGATCCTGGAAGTATGAAGAGTTGAAGAAAGAAACACAACTTTCCGACCGCGATCTGAATGCGGCTATCGGATGGTTGGCGCGTGAGAATAAGATTGAATTTGACTCTGAAATGCCCGATGGCGAAGAAGTGATGCACGTAGAGATGAACGTGTACTTTTGAAAACAAAGACACAATGAATAGTCCGGTTTGTGAATTGTATAAATCGGGCTATTTTTTATTTATGCGTATCGCACACTCATGGCACAGAACCTACTTCTTCTGTGCCAGTGGCATAAACTCCAAAGGCTCCCTCAAACGAACATAAGTGATACGACCGACTCACTTATGTGAAACGCCCGGGTTACTTATGTTAAACGGTCCACTCACTTATGTTCATCAGAAGGTATGCTTGAACGCATGTCAAACCAAGAAAACTTTTTGTAGAAATTCGAAACTGTTTCTTATTTTGTTTGTGTGTAGCCTTCAGTGTGCAATATGTCTATAAGGCGTTGTTTCATATCGCCTTGTATCAAGATTTCTCCGTCTTTTACAGAACCGCCTGTTCCGCATTTTGTCTTGAGAAGCTTGCCTAAAGCATTCAGGTCGGTTTCGGTACCGATGAATCCTTTGATTACGGTTACGGTTTTTCCTCCTCTTCCTTTCCGCTCGATGTTGACACGCAAAGGTTGCCGGTTTTTCTCAAGGGTAGGTGTCTCTTCTTCACCTGTTTCTTCGTACTTGAAATCAGGATTTGTGGAGTATACAATGTTCAGCCGGTCTTTCCAATCGTTCTTTTTCATGTGTGATGGTTTAGAATGTGTCCAAAGTTAAGTACATTTTTCAATATTCGTGTAATATTTACAAATAAATCGCTTATTTTTGCGGAAAGAGAATAATCGATTAACTGAAGTTGGATGGCAATATGTACGCATAAAAATACAGACAAGGTTCCGGAACCTACCTTGAGGCGGCTTCCTTGGTATCTTTCGTGTGCGAAGCTGATGCGGGAGAAAAATGAAAGGTTTGTTTCGTCTACCCAGATTTCGAAACAAATCAATATCGATGCGTCGCAAATAGCGAAAGACCTTTCGTATGTAGACATTGCCGGACGTACAAGGGTAGGTTATGAAATAGATGTATTGGTCCGGGTGTTGGAGGACTTTTTGGGATTTACCAATCTGCATCGTGCTTATTTGTTTGGTGTCGGAAGCCTGGGTGGTGCTTTGTTGCGCGATTCGGGTCTGGTGCATTTCGGCTTGCAGATAGTGGGAGCATTCGATATCAATCCCGACTTGGTGGGCACCGAAATCAACGGCATTCCTATTTATCATACCGATGAGTTTGAAGCACGTATGCAGATTGACCTTGTAAATATCGGTGTGCTGACAGTACCTATTTCCATATCGCAGGAGATAACCGACAAGATGGTGGCTGGGGGCATCAAGGCAGTGTGGAACTTTACTCCTTTCCGTATCCGGGTGCCCGAACATATCGTGGTGCAGAACACATCGTTGTATGCTCATCTGGCGGTGATGTTTAATCGGTTGAATGAGATGAATACTTGAACTCACTACAGATTGCACAGATTTTTAAGCCGGAGTGCAAAAGCAGAGATACGGTCTTTATCCTTTTATCTGTGTAATTTATGGTGAAAAGAAAAATATGTATGAAGATTATAGCAGTAGGAATGAATTATCCGTTGCATTGCAAAGAACTGCACGCCACGGAACCTTTGCCGGAAGAACCGGTCATCTTTATGAAGCCAGATTCGGCTCTTTTGAAAGACAGCAAACCTTTTTTTATTCCTGATTTTTGCCGGCAGGTAGATTATGAGACGGAACTGGTAGTGCGTATCTGCCGGTTGGGAAAGAATATAGCCGAGCGTTTTGCCTGCCGTTATTACGATGCCGTAACGGTGGGCATTGATTTTACGGCACGCGATTTACAACACCGGTTTCGTGCAGAAGGTAAACCGTGGGAGCTTTGCAAAGGTTTCGACAATTCGGCGGCTATCGGCGATTGGGTTCCGGTGGAGCAATTCCCCACAATTCAGAATATCCGTTTTCACCTTGATATTGACGGACAGACGGTGCAACAGGGAAACACGTGTGATATGATTTTCACGGTCGACCGGATTATTGCTTATGTGAGCCGGTTCTGTACGTTGAAAATAGGCGACTTGCTCTATACAGGTACTCCAGTCGGGGTAGGACCGGTAGCGATAGGCAATCATTTGGAAGGATATTTGGAAGACAGGAAAGTATTAGATTTCAATATACGATGAAGATACGTACAGGATTCGGATTTGATGTTCACCGTCTGGTGGAAGGACGTGACTTGTGGTTGGGTGGAATTTTGGTCCCGCATACTTTGGGCTTGTTGGGGCATTCAGATGCCGATGTATTGATTCATGCCATTTGTGATGCTTTGCTTGGAGCAGCCAATATGCGCGATATCGGGTATCATTTCCCGGATTCGGCAAGTGAATTTGAAAATATTGATAGTAAAGTGTTGCTTCGGAAAACTGTTGGACTCATAGCATCGAAAGGATATCGCATCGGGAATATCGATGCCACGGTATGTGCCGAGCGTCCGAAACTGAAAAACTACATCCCACAGATGCAGAAAGTGTTGGCAGAGGTAATGAACATTGATGTGGATGATGTGTCCATCAAGGCGACCACAACCGAGAAATTGGGCTTTACCGGTCGTGAGGAAGGCATCTCGGCGTATGCCGTAGTGTTGATTTCGAAGGATTGATTTTTGAACACAGATATACGGAGGCACAGAGAGTTTTTTAGAAGCTGTTTTGAATTTCTCCAAAAAGTTTTTCTTGTCTTGATGTATCCGTTTTCGTGTGTGCTTTGGGCGATTTTTTGGTCTTTTTCGCTTCTGTTCTTCGTCAGATAGCCCGCTATCTTCCTCATCACAGAAGCGAAAATGCCTCAAAAACTCATCCCAAATCATCGCACGATAAATTCAAAACAGCTTCTTATTCTTCTCTGTGTCTCCGTGTTGGGGGCGTAAGTGAAACAAAAACCTTGTCACCTTGCCAATTATACTTCGACGCCTTGAAAATCAGAGCAGCAAACCGGCAGAGAGCAGGATGCCGAAGAAAAACATGTTGCGGGAAGTTTCACCTAAAATAGCGTTCAGGGCCTTGCCTTTGCCGATGCGTGCCATACGGACTGTGGTAAGGATGTGTATCAGCAGGTAGAGCTCGGGTAGGATGCTTGCCCATAGTTTTCCTTGACCAACAAAATAAAAGCAAAGCCAGCAGGCTGTCAGCCCCAATAGGAAATAGACGATAAGTCCTGTTTTTGCTCCGAAGCGGACTACCAGCGTGCGCTTGCCACTGATGGCATCTTGTTCGCGGTCGCGGAAATTATTTACCATCAGCAGGGTGTCTATCACCAGTCCACAGGCTAGTGAAGCGATGGTGACAGAGCCGTTCCACGTGTGTGCCATTACATAATATGTGCATCCTACAGGCACGAAGCCAAAAAACACCAGTACCAGTATATCGCCCCATCCGTGGTAGGCCAGGGTAGTATAGAGGTAAGCGAACACCAGACAGGCAATGCCCACCGGAATCATCTCCCATCCGCTATAGTAAAGCAGGCAAAGTCCGCACAGGGCTGCCAGTGCAGTGGTGAGGAGGATGCCTTTCTTCATGTTTTGAGGCGTTATCCAGCCTTGTGCACAGGCACGTTCCGGTCCAAGACGGTCTTCGCGGTCGCTTCCTTTCAGAAAATCGTATAAATCGTTGATGAAGTTGGCATCTATTTGCATCAGGAAGGCAAACAGGAAACACAGAATGGCTGGAGTAGCCTGAAAATGTCCGTGTGCTTCTGCCAAGGCACATCCTATCATCACCGGGATGGATGCTGCTGTCAGGGTCTTGGGACGTGCAGCCAGTATCCAGGCTTGAAGTGAGTTGGGTTTTACATCTTCGTTCATAGCTTGTTTCATATTATGGGTTTCATTACAGAGAACAGAGATACACAGAGGGGTATTGGGGAAACGCTGGTTAGGCTTATTCCCTCTGTGTATCTCCGACTCTTTATGGTAGATAATCATTTATTCGACAACGCGTCTTCTATCAGTGCCTGCAGGTTTTCGTAATGACTCTTGGCAATGCCGGTCGTTTGGGCGGCTGCGCTTTTCACAATACGTTGCAAGGCGATAAGTTCTCCGCGGGCAATAGCCGGAGATTCCGAGTAACTCAGGCGGCGGTTCGCTTTTTCGGCTGCTTCTTCTTGTGCTTTGTCTAAAAGTCCTATTAAATCTTTTATGTAGGCTTTTTGCATATTCCGGCGGAAAATATCCGAACGCGACGGATTGTTCCAAATAGTCGTGTGCAGGTCGGCGAAAAGTTGCGAAGCGGTGTATGCCTGTTTGCCGTTCAAGGCTTCGTTTTCGCTCATCTTGTCGAACGTGTTCTTGTTGAGCAGACGGGTAAGGATATTTGATTGGAGCGAGCAGATAGCGTTGACAGGCAAGATGCGCGCTTTAGCTATCAAGTCACGGTCGATAAGCCATGTGGGTGTGGTAAAGAGCTGTTCGTTAAGGAAAGCTACGGCACGCCGTTGGATGTCGGCAGGTACGAACTCGCGTGCTACGGCATTGGTCTGTTCTACGGTGATGGGAGTAGAATAGATTCCTGCCACGTTTTTTGCCACGTGTCCCATATAGCGTGCCAGCTGGTTGATTACTTGTGTATAGATTTCAGCGGCACCGGCATACGATTTATTGGGTTCATGACTCCATTTTTCTATTTGCGGTACAATCCGTTTCAGATTTTTGATACCGTATGCACTTGCCAGCATTGAGTCGTCTCCCAAGTCTTCACTTTGATTTCGAGGGTCATTAGGGTCTGATTCCGTGCCAAAAGTATAACGTATGTCTTCGTTCAGCTTGGCGATGATGGAGCTGTTGGAGTAATCTGTTTCTTCTTCGGGAGTCTTAAACCGGGGAAGCCAGCGGTAGCCCCATTCGATTGCCCATTTGTCGTATATACCGATACGTGGAAAAATACCCTTTCGTGTGATGCTGTCTTCAGGTTGTGCTACGTAGTTGAAGCGTGCATAGTCCATGATGGAAGGTGTGTGTCCGTTAGCTTCCACCCATGCCTTGTCGCGGAGTTTTTCTACCGGAACGGTGTGCGAAGAACCGAAGTTGTGGCGTAGTCCGAGGGTATGCCCTACTTCGTGTGAAGAAACAAAGCGGATGAGTTGGCCCATCAGTTCATCATCGAACTGCATTTTCCGGGCAGCTTCATCAATGGTTCCTGCCTGAATCATATACCAGTTGCGCAAGAGGCTCATAACATTATGATACCAATTGATGTGTGTCTCCAGAATTTCTCCGGTACGCGGGTCATTGATGTGCGGTCCGCTGGCATTAGGGATGTCCGAAGGTTTGTAAACGATGGCTGAATGGCGGGCATCTTCCAGACTCCATGAAGGGTCATCGGTGGGGGCTTCTTGGGCATAGATGGCGTTTTTGAATCCAGCTTTTTCGAATGCAACCTGCCAGTCGTTTACCCCTTGTATCAGATAAGGTACCCATTTCTTCGGTGTGGCAGGGTCGATGTAAATGACAATGGGTTTCTTCGGCTCTACCAGTTCGCCGCGCAGATAAGCGGCTTCATCTTTCGGTTCCAGTCGCCAGCGCGTGATGAGTTGTTTGTATTCGATGCCTTGTGGGTTTGAGTCGAAATCGGTATAACGTACGGTGAAATATCCCACACGCGGATCGAACAGGCGTGATTTCATCGGTGTTTCGGGCAGGAGCACCAATGAGCTGTTCAGTTCATAGGTAAGTGGAATGTCCGAACTTCCAGTTTCCAGGAAACCGGCTCCTTCGGCTTTTTTGCGGCTATAAGTCATTACATTGCTTATCTCGATGTTTTGCGGGAAGGCTTTCAGCGTGTCTACATACGAAGCTTCGGCGTTGAGAGCCTGCAAGCCGATATAGTCTTTGTCGCCTTTTTCAAAAGTGAAGAGCGGGTTTTCTTTCTTCAAGTATGTTCCGATGTTGAATACATAACTTCGGTGAAGCGAATCTTTGCGTACACTTTCCAGCTTGAAGCTTGCCACGATGGGCTGGATGTTCGAGTTTAGTACCGACTGGTACATTCCTTCTTTGTCTGCGGAACGTTCGCGATAGGATATTTCGCGTACCAGCAGGTTGTTTTCCGTACCAGTCTCGAAACGTACGACCTTGCTTCCTATGATGTCGCCCGGATAACCCACGCGTGATTTCTGGCGCGAGGCAGGCGCTTTGCTGATGCGGTTTACTATCAGAATGTCGCGCCCGAGCATGGAGTCGGGGATTTCAATGAAATAATTGTTAGCTACCTTGTGTACGGTCAGAAATCCGTGTGTGCTCCTGGCTTTGTCGGTGATGACTTGGCTGTAAGGTTTCAGTCCGTTTTGAGGAGCCGGTTTCTCTACTTTTTCAGTTTGTGCTTTTTTTGCCTTCTTCTTGAATATTTTGGCTTCAGCTGGCGATGAGGCTATCAGGAGAGCCGCCATTATCCATATAGGCAATATTGCTTTTTTCATATGTTTATGGTTGGTTAGAAGATTGATACAGATGTTTCTCTTGAATAATGCGGTATACTTCCGGATGTACGAAATAACGGATATCCCTTCCTTCGGCAAGTGCTTGACGGATGAAGGTGGAGCTGATTTCGAGTAGGGGCGTTTCTACCGCCTTGACTTGTGTGTATGAGGCAGGAATTGTCAGGTCGTATCCACGGCGCGGATAAACTCTGATGGAGTGGTTGCGCAGGATTTCTTCGGGGGCACGCCACTGGGCAAACTTAGCCCAGTTGTCTGCCCCGATGATGAGGATAAAGTCCCGTTCGGGATAAGTCCTGGCAAGTTGTCGTAGCGTATCGACCGTATATGACGGGCGAGGCAGTCCGAACTCGAAGTCGGAAGCACGGAAATGTGGATATCCGGCTATGGCGGCTTCTACCATTTCCAGCCGGATATAGTCGTCCAGCAGATGATCACCTTTCTTGAATGGGTTTTGTGGTGTTACCAGAAACCATACCTCATCCAGGTCTTCATATTCGCACAAATAATTGGCAAGTGCCAGGTGCCCGATATGAATGGGATTGAATGTCCCTCCGAACAGTCCGGTCTTTATACGAGTTTTTTCCATTTGAAAAAGTTTACTACTTGCCATACGGCTACAAGAAGCATGGCTGCGGCAATGATGTACTGCTGTTTGGCAAGAGCTACGATGCCTACGGCAAGAGCTGCCAATGCTATCACGATAGCTACAATCATTAGGATACTCAGGAGTTTTTTCGGGTCTTTAGGCATAATGTTTGAGCTTTAGTTTAAACTCACTATAGAAGTCTTTTAACTCTTAAGAAGAAGCTGTTTTGAATTTCTCCAAAAATTGATGTATCCGTTTTCGTGTGTGCTTTGGGCGCTAAATTTAAAACAGCTTCTTAATCATTAAATTCTTCCGTGGTAAAAGAGATTTATTTTATTGTGCCAAGAATTTCCGGATAGCTTCCAAGGCTTGGGTTTCGGCTGCCTCCAGATTGTCGTTTACGATGACTAGGTCGAACTTGGGTGCATAACTTAGTTCGAAACTGGCTTTGGCTATCCGGCTTTCTATCGTTTCGGGTGAGTCGGTGCCACGTCCTTCCAGACGTTTGCGCAGTTCGTCTATTGAAGGAGGCTGGATGAATACCGACAAGGCACGTTCTCCGTAGAACTGCTTGATGTTGCATCCTCCTACCACATCCACATCGAAGATGATGTTCTGGCCTTCGGTAAGCTGTTTTTCCACTTGCGATTTCAAGGTGCCATAGAACCGGTCGGGATATACCTCTTCGTATTCTACGAATTCACCGTTGGCAATGCGTCGTTTGAATTCTTCCGGTGTGAGAAAGAAGTATTCCACTCCGTTCTGTTCGGTTCCGCGTGGCGGGCGGCTGGTAGCGGAGATGGAAAATTGCAGGTTCAGGCCTTGTTTCAGCAGGTAGTTGATAATGGTCGATTTACCCGAGCCTGAGGGTGCTGAGAATATGATAAGTTTTCCGTTCATGTTTTTATTCTTTTTTAGTTGACAAGGTAACAGGGTGACAAGTTGACAAGGTTCTGAATAGTTTTACTTAATGGCATTTAAAGCCTTGTCAACTCGTCAACTTGTTACCTTGTCAACTTGCTTTTTACATTACGTTCAACACTTGTTCCTTGATTTGTTCCAGCTCGTCTTTCATCTGCACCACGATGTTCTGCATCTGTGCGTGGTTTGACTTGCTTCCGGTGGTATTGATTTCGCGGCCCATTTCCTGGGCGATGAATCCCAGTTTCTTGCCTTGTCCGTGTCCGCCGGCAAGCGTTTCACGGAAATAGTTCAGGTGATTGGCCAGACGTTGTTTTTCTTCGTTGATGTCCAGCTTTTCAATGTAATATATCAGTTCCTGTTCCAGCCGGTTCTTGTCGTAGTCCACTTTGACCGTCTTTTCCAGTGCATCGGTGATGCGTTCGCGTATTTTGTTCACCCGTTCCTTTTCATAGTTTTCCAGCGTGTGCAAGAGACGTTCGATGTTGTTCACTTTCTCGATGAATTTCTTTTCCAGTGCGGCTCCTTCCTGTTTACGGAAGTCTGTCAGGTGTTGCAGGGCTTCGTCGATGGCTTGGCTGGCTGCTTCCCATTCTTCGTCTGCCAGTTCCTGCACTTCCACCCGTGTCAGGACGTCGGGCATGCGCAATAGCGTGGCAAACCAGTCGTTAGGTACCGGTATGTGATACGTTTCGGCAATGGAAGAAATTTGTTTGTAATAGTTTTCTACCAGTGCAGCATTGATGGGTGTAGCTGTTTCGCCGGCATCTTTCTCTATCCAGATAGAAAAGTCTACTTTTCCCCGTTCCAATGTTTTGGCAATGCGGTTGCGTATTTCCATTTCCTTTTCGCGGTAGAGTGGGGCGATGCGTGTCGACAGGTCAAGTGCCTTGCTGTTGAGAGATTTGATTTCAACGTTTATTTTTTTGTCTCCGAATGTTACGGTCGCTTTGCCGTATCCGGTCATTGATTGTATCATACGGTTCGATTTTGTTAAGTCTTGCAAAGATAGGGAATCTCTGCCAACCTGCCAAATCTCTCTCCCCGTCTAACAGGGCAAACGCATCTAATTTTTACTAATTTTTGCAGAGCACCGTTCCCTGCACGTACGTCTTCGGGATTCCCGAACAGTTTGCGCGAATGTCCAGCTGCAGATAATCCTCTCCGTCATTGAGGATAATCTGCAAAACGGAGATATCTTCACAGGCAGTTTCAATTGACTGAAACTGCCTGTGAAGATAACTGAAATGGCAAAGTTAAGTATATCTTCATTTTTTTATACCTTTGCTGCCGTTATGATAGCTAAGAAACAAATTGTAAGTGATGCCGATTTCGGGCAGATATTCATCGTGACCCGCCGTACGGTGCGCAATGTCACGATGCGGATGAAAGAAGACGGGCTGCATGTCACCACGCCTCCTTTCCGGAGCGTGAAAGCGTTGCTCGACGTAATCCGCCCTTTCCGTGAGCGCTTGCTGAAGTTGAAGGCAGATGTGTCTCCCAAGCCTTTCGATTGGGATTATAGGCTGGAGGCGGAGTGCTTCCGGTTGTGGCTCGAACCCGGCCGGCTGAAGCATTTCACCGTGCGCTCCGCCGAAGAGGGAGTAAAGATTTGTTGTCCCGAAGATACTGACTTTTCGGACAAACGGGTACAGACGTTGGTGCGGAATGCCATAGCCCGTGCCTTGAAGAAACGGGCGGAAGAGTATCTGCCTCCGTTGGTGGCATGTTGGGCAGAACGGTACGGATTGTCGTATCGGACGGTGAAGATTACCAAGGCACGCTCCCGGTGGGGAAGTTGCTCGTCGGAAAGGCATATCAGCCTGTCGTATTACCTGATGCTGCTCCCGGCGCATCTGATGGATTACGTGGTATTGCACGAGCTGGCACACACCCGCGAGATGAACCACGGTCCCCGCTTCTGGGAGTTGCTCGACCGGATGACGGAAGGGCGTGCGCTGGCATTGCGCAAGGAGTTGCGTGCATATCGTCCGGTGTTTTGAGCTTGTTGTGCCTTGCTGTTGATGTATGTCAAAAAATGCGTATGCTTTGTGTTCCCAGCCGTTTATGTTTGATGAATTTCCTTTACCTTTGCATCCGTTTTGAATATTCACCACAGATTACACAGATTAAATCAATTATAAAATCTGTGTAATCTGTGGTGAAAAAACACAATCAGGATAATCCGTATGAAGAAAAGTTTGATGGCATTGGCTTCCGGCACGCTGGGCTTAGGAATTGCCGAGTTTGTAATGATGGGCATTCTGCCCAATGTGGCCCATGATTTGGGCATTTCTATCCCGCAGGCAGGACACTTTATTTCGGCATACGCCATTGGGGTGTGCGTAGGTGCTCCGTTGACCGTAGTGGTGGCACGTACCCGTCCGTTGAAGCAGATATTGTTGGGACTGGCGATGATTTACATCGTAGGGAATCTGTTCGCTTCGGTGTCGGTGAATTATTGGATGTTGCTCCTGATGCGCTTCGTTTCGGGATTGCCTCACGGGGCATTCTTCGGCGTAGGTTCCATCGTGGCGGAACGGGTGGCGGATAAAGGAAAAGCTTCGCAGGCGGTAGCGTTGATGATAGCGGGGATGACCATTGCCAACCTCTTCGGAGTTCCTTTCGGCACGTTGTTGAGTAACCTGTTTTCGTGGCGCTTTCCTTTCGTGTTCAATGCCCTTTGGGGAGTCTTGATATTCTATCTGATTTGGCGTTGGATTCCGTATATGCCCGCTCTGCCCGATGTAGGGTTGAAAGGTCAGTTCCGTTTCCTGAAGCGGCTGGCACCGTGGCTGATTATCCTGACTACGATGTTCGGCAACGGGGGCATCTTCTGCTGGTTCAGCTATGTCACACCGCAGATGATTCACGAAGCAGGTTTCTCGCCCCATTCGATGACTGCCGTGATGATGCTTGCCGGATTGGGCATGACCATCGGTAATCTGGTGGGAGGCAAGTGCGGCGACCTTTACGGGCTGGCTCCGGTAATCCGTGTCACGCAGATGGTGATGGTATTGTCATTGCTGGGCATCTTCTTCTTTACCCGCAATCCGTACCTGTCCGTCATCCTGATGTTTGTCTGCACGGCTTGCCTCTTTGCGGTCTCTCCTCCCCAGCAATTATTGCTTTTGCAGAACTCGCGCGGCTCGGAGATGATGGGAGCGGCGTGCGTACAGATCGCTTTTAACCTGGGCAATGCCGTGGGTGCCTATCTGGGCGGATTGCCGATAGACGCCGGTATGGGTTACCGTTATCCGTCGCTGGTAGGTGTCTTCATCGTGCTTCTGGGGCTGGGGTGCATCTCGGTGTATGTGAGACGGTATGGAAAGAGTGCCATCGGATGATAATACGGTTTTTTCTGCCCTTCGTTTCTTTTGCTTTTCAGATATATGTCTTAACTTAGGAGCTGTAATCCAAAAAAAGTTATAGCATGATGAAGAAAAGAATTTGTTGGGTACTGTTCGTTTGTCTGTGTTTTACGCTGGGATGGGCACAATCTGTCCGTTCGTACCGGCAGGCAGAGGATAGTTTGACTGTGGTGTTATCGGAAGGGGAAATACGACTTTATCCGTTGGCAGACAATGCCGTACGTGTGAAATATGTGCGTCAGGAGCCTGTGTTGCCCGATTGGGTGTATGTGGGGAATGACAAGCCGGTCTGGTCGGTGAAGGAAACCGGTGAAGAAATTACGTTGGGTTTGCCCGGACTGGTGGTACGGATAGACAAGGAAAAAGGAACGCTTGCTTATTTTACGCCGGAAGGGAAACCGATATTGCAGGAAAAAGAGCGGCAACTGGTGGCTTCATCGGTACAGGGAGAACCTACCTGGTGTGCCGCTCAGTGTTTTTATTCGCCTGCTGATGAAAATCTTTTCGGACTGGGACAATTTCAGGACGGGCAACTGAATGTGCGGGGACTTTCGCGCCGGCTTACACAGGTCAATACCCAGATAGCGGTTCCTTTCGTATTGTCGGATAAAGGTTACGGCATCTTGTGGAACAATTACGGCTTGACCGAATTCAATCCTGCAGACAGCTTGATTACGTTGACGCGTACGGTTTCAAGCGGTGATGCCGAGACGGTAGATGTGACTTCTGCTGAGGGAGGAAAGCAGGAGGTGCGTGAGCGGTTCGTTTTTACTTCGTCACTGATTATTCGCGAGTCTGGGCGCTACGCCGTGATGCTTGATGTGGGGCAGACCATGGCGCGCAGGCATCACTTAAAGATAGGCAATCAGACCGTATTCGATATGAAGAATCTGTGGTTGCCTCCTACGGCTTCTGCCATTGTCGAATTGGAGGCTGGAGTGTATCCGGTGGAAGCCGAATTGGAAAAAGAAGACCGGCCGAAAGTGTATTACCGGAAAGTAACAGATGAAACCGTGTTCCGTTCACCTGTAGCAGAGGCTGTCGACTATACCGTGTTTGCCGGAAAAGCTGATGAGGTGATTGCGGCATACCGTCGGGTGACAGGTGAGGTCCCGATGATGCCTCGATGGGCACTGGGCTATATTCATTGTCGGGAACGTTTCCACGGTCAGGATGAAATAGTTCAGACCGCTACACGCTTCCGTAACGATAGTTTGCCGATGGACGTCATCGTGCAGGATTGGCAATACTGGGGAAAGTATGGCTGGAATGCCATGCGTTTTGATGAATCCGGTTATCCCGACCCCAAGAAACTGGTGGAAGATGTGCATGCATTGGATGCCCGCCTGATGCTTTCGGTGTGGTCGAAGATAGACCCGGCATCGGAGGTGGGCAAACTGATGCAGGGCAAGGGTTATTACATTCCGCAGACTTCGTGGATTGACTTCTTCAATCCCGATGCAGCTGCTTATTATTGGGAGAACTTCAACAAACGTCTTTTGAAACCTTACGGGATAGATGCCTGGTGGCTGGATGCGACGGAGCCGGAGAACGACGACTTGCTGGGGCGGAAGGTGTGGAACCAGACAGTGCCGGGCGAGGTGTACCGCAATGTCTATCCGCTGCTGGTGAACCGTACCGTATACGAAGGGTCACGCCGTGAGATGCCCGACCGGCGGGTGATGCTGTTGACGCGAAGCGGTTTTCCCGGCATGCAACGGTATGCCACGGCAACTTGGTCGGGCGATGTGGGGCATGATTGGGAAACGCTTCGCCGGCAGATTGTGGGCGGTCTGGGCATGGTGGTGTCGGGACAGCCTTGGTGGACATACGATGCAGGCGGTTTCTTCCGTCCCGGGCAAAGCCAGTACACCGATCCGGCTTACCACGAATGTTTCCTGCGCTGGCTGCAGGCGGGCGTATTCCTGCCCTTGACCCGTGTGCACGGTTATCAGTCGGATACCGAGTTCTGGAATTATGGCGAGGAGGTGGTCGTTCTTGCCCGTCGGGCGTTGGACACCCGTTATAGCCTGTTCCCTTATATTTATTCGGAGGCCGCACGCACCCATTACGGGGGAGGAACCCTGATGCGTCCGTTAGTGATGGACTTTGCCGGCGATTCGCTTGCCTTGGCGCAGAAATACGAATACATGTTCGGACCTTCGCTGCTGGTAGCCCCGGTGGTAGAGCCGGGCAAGAACCGTTGGGAGGTGTACCTGCCGCATGTGCAAGGCGGATGGTATGACTTCTGGACCGGTGCGAAAACCGCTGGGAACGGGACTTGGGAGACCGTGCCGGTCACACTGGAACAAATTCCGGTCTTTGTCAAGGCTGGAACCATTCTGCCATTGGCTTCGGGCAAGCCGCAGACTACCCGTGAGGCTGCCGATGCCGGCTGGACCGTCCGGATATATGCCGGAGCCGATGCCGCTTATACCGTTTACGAAGATAATGGCATAGACTATGCTTACGAGCAGGGTGCGTATGCGCTCGTCCGTATGGAATGGGACGAAGCGAAGGGCGAACTGACCATCCATCCCCGTGAAGGTTCGTTCCCGGAGATGAAAGCTGTCCGTCCCCTGCGCATCATCCGCTATGCGGGCGACAGACAGGAAAAACAAGTGATATACAAAGGGAAGAAGCTGACGGTGAAATTCTGAGAGGTTGTTTTTTCTAATAAGTTTGCTTGGGCAGATACGAACCAATATATGATTGAACGGTTCAGTATCTGTTCCAAGTTGTCTTCTTTTTATGTTCTCCAATTGAAAACCGTACGGTTTCCATATCGAGAACGTACGGTTTTCAATTGGAGAACGTACGGTTTTGATATGGAAACCATAAAAGGATG
>NZ_NFJG01000088.1:0-19372 GCF_002159755.1 Bacteroides sp. An269 | reverse complement strand
CCGGATGACCCTGATTCCGGGCTTCCACCGCCTTCCTCCGCCCTTTCCGCTACGCTCCAAGGACGGAGGAAGGCGGTGGCGGAGTTGCACTTCTAACTTGACGGTGGGCGTTTGCCATTGTCAATGGAAAGGTGTACACCTATTACAACCAAAACTTCATGACAGGACTTTACGAAATCACTCCAGGTAATGACCAAATTACAAACATTTCAGTACCGTTCTATTCGTTATATGGTATTACAGGCATAGCTTCAGCTCCCGACAACTGCCTGTGGATAATGAGTACTAAATTTGGAGGTGAAATCTCCATGAACCGGTACAACCCTGCGACTCAAGAAGACCTGGAGCGAAATTACATCAGCGAAGTCCCGTCAGTCGGGTCATCAGGATGTGCCTTTGCCACACATGGCAACACAATTTATTATGCCAGTGGAACAACTATTTATCGCCTTGACTTCCGTCCAGACATAGACCAAGACAACAAAACACCACAAGATGAAATATTGACAGACTTGTCTTTGCTGGATGAAAAAGCCCAAATAATGTACAATGGCCTAGGGGTAAATCCCACCACAGGATATGTATATGCCAATACCCTGAAAGGAGTGGGACCGTTCTATACCACCAATCAACTTTGGGTATTCGACTTTGCAGGAAGCACCGGTACTCCTCTGTTCAAGTTTGAAAACTATACCCGCTTCCCGGCAGGCTTCTTCTTTATACCATGCGCAGTATAGATTTGTGCATTCTGTGTTCTATGATAGCATTCACAAAGAGACAAAAAGGTATTGGCATCTAACTTCCAGTCCGCCTGGCGGACGATAACTTCTTCCAACTCCTTCTTAACTCCTGATTGACATTACTAACTGAAATAAAAAAGAAATTACATCTTATGAGAAAAACAACGTTCTTCCTATTGGCAGGCTACTTATGCTTTACAGCCTGCAGCTCGGACAACATCAAAACTCTCCATCCTGAATCTGAGCCTACCGACAGCATATCCCAACCAGCCCTTGAAGGATATGCTTCACCAAACGGCATATTAATACTGAACGGAGGGGCACGCATGCTAGAGAACGGCTCTTTATCCTACATTGCTCCTGATGGTACTGTAGAAACAAATGTATACAAAAAAGTAAATGGAACCGAACTGGGCAACCAGGCAGATGCCCTTTACCGTCATGGTAACAAACTTTATATTTTGTGTGACGACTATCTGGACCTTGACGAAGTCCCACAAGGAGACGGACTCCTGATTATCGCCGATGCAGAAACCATGAGAAAAGAAAAAGCCTATCCCCGTGAAATGATGACATTTGCCAGACCGGAGGGTTGCTTGCAAGAAAACGAACGCCTTGAAGTAGAAGCCAATTTATCGAACATCATCGTATTGGACGAACACAATGTATTTATCACAGACACACAAGCTGCATATCGTTTCGACAGTACAACCGATGAACTGCATTTGATAGAAGGAAGCTATGCCTTAGGCAATCAAGGTGTTACCATCGAATCCATTATCTCTCCCAACGGTATGATGGCTATTGACGGCCATATCTATGCAGGAGCCGGCGGATTTTGGTCGGAGACAAAACTGGTAGAATTCAGCAAAGACAGCAACCAGATTAACCGCACGTTGGCTTTGGGAAAGGGGAATCTCATCAGTGGACTATGCCTGTTGGACGATGGTACGTTGATAGCAGCCACATACACACGTGGAAACAACGTAACCTACCTTTATTATATCGACCTCGAATCATGGGACATCGCAAAAGAAACAGAAATCAGGACAACCATCTCACCAGATTATTTCAACACCGCCTCGTCAAGTATTTTTTCGTATAAAAACAATATCTACTTCCCGGAAAGTGAAACTCGTATTTCACGCCTGTCAGCCGATAACGGAAAAATAGAACCGTACATCGACATCCGGAAAGATGCCCCGAATGCCAATGGTTTCGACTGTATGACCATTGATGCACAAAACGGCAAACTCTACATCTCCACACATTCAGAATGCTTTGAAAATGTCATTCCACAGTCTAATGTCCTGATATACGACCTGAACTCAGACAGCCCGCAGGCTACGCGCTGCATTTCCGATATCACACATTACGCCACAGGAATTTATCCCATGTAAAAAACAAGGCGAGGCTGTGATAAGATTATAAAAACAGCCTCGCCCCTTGGCTTATCATCGTTTCGCCTCTATCAGTCTTTCGCCTGATGTACGGTCAATTGTGGGAATGGGAAACCGATACCTTCCTTATTAAAGGTTTCATATACCGTCTTGTTCATATCGAAATAAACATCCCAATAGTCTGCCGTTTTTGCCCATGCACGTACCTTAATGTCCACACTACTTGCAGACAAAGCCCCTAAAGCAATCATCGGTGCCGGAGTCTTTAAGATACGCGGATCATTATCAATAATGCGTTGAAGCACTTCTTTTACCCGCTCAAAATCTTCACCATATTCTACACCGAACACCCATTCGGCACGACGTGTCTCCTGCTTACTGTAATTGGTGATGGCATTACTGCTCAATAATCCATTCGGTACATAAATAATCCGATTATCCACAGTGGTCAACACTGTATGGAATATCTGAATTTCTTTCACGGTGCCGCTTTCATCGTCAGGGCCATCGATATAGTCTCCCACCTTAAAAGGCTTGAACACCAGAATTATCAGACCACCGGCAAAATTAGACAGATTACCTGATAATGCCATACCAATAGCCACACCTGCCGAAGCCAGCAAAGCAGCCAGACTGGTAGTTTCCACTCCTAACTTGCTGATAACAGCAAAAGCAAGTACAATATTTAGCAACAAACTGACCAGACTTTCCAAAAAAGTCCGTACGCTCACTTCCAACTTCCTCCGTTCCAGTATTTTCCGGAACAGACGATTAATCTGCTTGATGACAAAACGCCCTATAATGAAGATTATCAAGGCAGCCAAAATACTTTTTCCCGCATCAATACTCCAATTCAACAGTTTGTCAAGCAAATCTTCTACATTAACTAATTTCGTTCCCGATTCTGCAGCCAGCAAAACCACATTCAATAAAGTTGATAATACCATAATTACTTCGTTTATTTGCACATTTCTTTTAATGAATGTCCGCATTTCACCTAATTGCCCCTACATAGGATGTTTTGCGGAATTCAATTTTCTTTCTTATACCTCCAGTTCACCTTTTCCCTGGCGGACAATTTCGGGTATATCTTCACAACAATTAATGACGGTAGAAGGTTCGATGCCTCCTATACCTCCGTCAATAATCAAATCGACTTCTTCGCCGAATTTTTCATCAATCAACTCAGGATCGGTTATATATTCTATATCCTCACCTTCCCGCAAAGGCAAGGTAGTGGTCAGAATCGGAGCTTCAAGCAAACGGCAAATTTCACGGATGATAGTATTATCGGGCACACGGATACCCACTTCTTTTCGGTTGCGAAATATCTTGGGCAGACGGCTGTCAGCTTTTAAGATAAAGGTAAAGGGACCGGGAAGATTACGTTTCATCAGCTTAAAAGTGGCATTCCCTACTTGCGCATATTCGCTGATATTGCTTAAATCGTAGCAAATGATAGAAAGGTTGTTCTTCTTCGGATTCAGGTTCTTCAGTCGGCAAATCTTTTCGATAGGACGTTCTTTCAAAGCGTGGCATCCCATCGCATACATCGTGTCGGTAGGATAAATGATAATTCCTCCGTCATTCAAGATATCCACGATATGCTGCAACACATCGGGATCATTGTGCTTGTCGTACAGTTTCTGTATCATAGGCATCGATTTTATAATTAATAATTTAATAGTTAATAATTAATAGTTGGCAATTGGAGGTGCACCATATGCCGCTATTAATTATTAACTATTAATTATTAATTATTTACGCTTTCAGCCGTTCTGCCATCGCCTTCGCCAGTTCTTTCGCCTGACGGGCGGTGTCCTGCCCCATGCTCTGCTTCATCTCAACCGGATTGCCTACAATTTCGAACTTCAACTTTTCGGCATATTCGGCAAGTTTCTTTACAGCTGCACTTGCCCAGGTATACGAACCGAAATAGCCCATCACACGGTTCTTCATCTCGCGGGCAGCTACCTTACTGAGCAAAGCTTCCATTTCGGGATAAAGATGCATATTATAGGTAGTACATCCCACTATCAGACCTTTGTAGCGGAAAATATCTGCCAAAATATACGAATGCGGTGTCTTCGATACGTTGTGCATCACGATGTTCTTGATACCCTGTGCGCTCAGTTCCTCGGCAATGGTTTCCGCCAGTTCTTCGGTATTGCCATACATCGTTCCGTATGCAATGACCACACCTTCCTCGCCTTCGTACCGGCTCAGGCGGTCATACAAGTCAACTACTTGCGGAATCTTCTCCGTCCATACCGGTCCGTGGGTAGAACAAATCATCTGAATATCAAGTCCCTTGCATTTCTGCAAAGCCTTCTGTACCGGATTGCCGAATTTACCGACAATGTTCGAGTAATACCGACGCATCTCACCTTCGTAGATTTCGGTATTGATATCCTTATCGATACAGCCACCGTTCAATGCACCAAAGCAACCAAACGCATCTCCCGAAAACAAGATACCTTCGGTTTCATCGAACGTAACCATCGTCTCGGGCCAATGTACCATTGGTATCAAGTAGAAACGCAAATTGTGATGTCCCAGTTTCAGGAAATCACCTTCCCCCACTACATAACGGTCGCCTCCAATACCATAGAAACCTTCCACCATATCGAATGTTTTCTTGTTGCCTACCAATACGATATCGGGATAATATTGCTTGATCAAGGCGATAGAGCCAGAATGGTCAGGCTCCATATGGTTAATAATCAAGTAATTGATTTTACGGTCACCTATTACCGACTTGATTTTCTTCAGATATACTTCGAAGAAAGCCACATCAACCGTATCTACCAATGCCACCATCTCGTCATCGGCTATCAAATAAGAGTTATAAGACACTCCGTATGGTAATGGCCATAAATTTTCGAACAACGCTTTCGAGCGGTCGTTCACACCTACATAATGTACATTCCCTTTCAGTTTCATGATTGTTTCAAATTAGTGACTTTTAAACTTTAACCTTTTTACCTATTATTATATGTAATATTTTCCTTGCCAAGCATCACGCTCGCACATACGTCTCTGCAAGCGGGCGGTAAACTCGTGATTTTTCAATCCCCAGTCGGGAGCAAGCAACAGCTCTTTGGGAGATTGGGAAATGAAACGCTCCAACACCAGGTCTGGACGCAGATGTTCCACATAATCTATCACCACATCGATGTATTCATCGACCGAATACAAATGAAAATCGCTGGGATTTCTTTCATACTCGTATGCCATCCGTGTTCCTTTTATCAACTGCAACTGGTGCAGTTTCAAGGTAGTCAGCGGCAACAGCGACAAAGCCTTGGTCTGCTCCAGCAGTGCTTGTTTTCCATCTTCTCCCGGAAGACCTACTATGACATGACCTCCTGTCCGTATCCCTCTTTCCGCTGTACGCCGTACAGTTTCTTGGGTACAAGCAAAGGTATGTCCACGATTGATACGCTGCAAAATTACATCGTTTGTACTTTCTATCCCATACTCAACCAACAAAAATGTCCGTTCATTCAATTCAGACAGATAGTCCAACAATTCCTCCGGCATACAATCCGGACGCGTCCCGATTACCAATCCCACCACATCCGGCACAGCCAAAGCTTCCTCGTACATCTGCACCAGCTGCTCCAATCCGGCATAAGTGTTGGTATATGCCTGAAAATAAGCCAAATATTTCATCTGTGGATATTTGCGCGAAAAGAACTGCTTCCCTTCCTCCAGCTGCACGGCTATCGTTTTTTCCGTCCGGCAATACGCGGGATTGAATGTCTGGTTATTGCAGTACGTACAACCACCGTATCCCTTCGTGCCATCACGATTAGGACACGTAAATCCTGCATTTACCGACAACTTCTGCACTTTGAACGGAAAATGTGCTGCTAGAAAAGCCGAAAAGTCTTTGTAACGTGATTGCCTGTCCATAATGAACTGATTTTTCGGGCGCAAAGATAATAAAGTTTTTCCAATTATCAATTGTTAATTGTCAATTGAAAAAATCCATCTTTCGGGCACTCCCTCTTTCCGTTGCAAGCCGGTCTGCCTCAACACCACCTGCCCCGCCTGCTTGTCTTCGGGCAAAACGATATCCGAAAGGTTCAGCCTGCTCACACGGTCGAACACAAAAGCCGGACGGTAATCGTCCTCGCGCAAACGCAGCGTAATGCCCTTTAGGGTCAGGCCGGACACGTGACGCACATAAAATCCCCACGCCGGCAATTCCCCGAACATACTGAACTCGGGATAGCCTTCTACGTTTTCGGGCACATCCGCCAGCCGGCTCAACGAGATATACGCCATGCCTTTCGACGCGCGTCCCGGATAAACGATTTCGATATTCTCCAACGTCACATTCTCAACGTCATGTCCCGGTATGCCCGAAATGGAAGCAGGAAAAGGATTGTGGAAGAAAGGCAAGGCAGGACCGCGCAGGTCGTAATCGATATCCGGACGCCCGAAAGGAATCTCGGCATACAGGTTGCGGATGCTTACATTCCGCACATAGCCCGGCGCCTCGCCCGACCGGTGCCCCAAGCGGATGAAAATGGCATTACCTGTATTGACAGCATGTATGTTGCTCACCCGGATGTTCTCTATCTCCGCCCCGTCTACCGACTCGATGGCAATAGCCGAACGATAGGTGTCCTTGACACGGATATCGTCTATCGTCACATTCTTGAAGCCTCCACCCGACTCAGTCCCGAACTTAATGGCGCTGGCACTGCTGATAATCCGGCAATGGGCAATAGACACACGGTCGTTGCACGCATCCCGGTTGTGCGACTTCAGGCAAATGCCGTCGTCCGCCGAATTTACATCACAATTGGCGATGCGCACGTCCTTGCAATCGCTGATGTCTATGCCGTCGTTGTTCCAATACGCCCGGTTTTCGATGTGCAGGCTATCCAGCGTCACATCGGTACACAACGAGAACGAAAGCCCCCATGCCGCACTGCTCCGGAAGCTGGCACGATGTATGCGCACCTTATGACAATCTCTGATAAACAACAGCTTGGGACGAGTGTTGGGACGCTTGCGATACGTATTGTAATGCGGGTCGACCAGCTCTCCCGTATGGTGCAGGCTATCAATGGTCAGAGCCAGTTCCCTTCCCTGCCCGTCTACACATCCGCCTCCTGTAATGCCGATATTCTCCGCCCCGTCGGCATAAATCAACGCCTGATCGAAATGGTCATTGTTCACCTTCA
Organism: Bacteroides sp. An269; assembly: GCF_002159755.1. NCBI lineage: Bacteria > Pseudomonadati > Bacteroidota > Bacteroidia > Bacteroidales > Bacteroidaceae > Bacteroides > Bacteroides sp. An269. Next base: position 12,031 of record NZ_NFJG01000088.1, on the reverse strand, counting down.
GTTCTTTTTCCGTACTGAACTTCGGATAATCGTAAGGCGAAGTGCTCCCCAGCAGCACAGCCCCCTCTTCCAGATACAGCGTCACGCCCGACTTCAGCCGCAAGCTTCCCGTCAGATAACGCCCTGCGGGGAAACGCAAAACCCCTCTTCCACGGGCATGAAGTCCGTCAATGGCACCTTGCAGGCTACCGGTGTTCAATGTCTTCCCGTCGCCTACGGCTCCATGACGGGTCACGTCAAGCTCCATAACGCCTGCCATGCCCGATAAAGCATACAAGAAACAAGCCGCAAAAAAGATGAGTTTATATTTCATAGCCAGTCTATTAAGTTCGTTTTGCAAAGATAAAAATAAAACATCATTCCAAGCCTACCCAATAAATAAAAAATAAATTGAATATCCTCAAACATCCCATGTAGGGGCGTATCGCATACGCCCGAATGCGTCCACTTATCCATACGGATGTCTTCAGGGCGTATACGTCTACCTATCCACGCGAATGTCTTTAGGGCGTATGCGATACGCCCCTACAGCAATTGGACAAAATGCGGAATTCATTAAAAATAAACGAAACGGCAACTTATCAAACAGACAAGCCTGTATTTGCTTTTAAGCACTGCTTCTTTTATGCATTCAAATAAATAGATTTTATGGTTTCCATATCAAAACCGTACGGTTTCCATATCAAGAACGTACGGTTTCCATATCGAGAACGTACGGTTTTGAATTGGAAACCATAAAACTTACTGATATAAATTGCTATATTACCGCAAAAGCATTGGCATTACAACATACGCTTTCCGCAAATATGCTTTTTTCTATTTCCTCCACAGACTTTCGCCACTGTTCACCATTATTAACTATAAAGATTAGTTGAATAACTAAAACTTTTAGTTACTTTGCGGAAAACAAACAGAAATAGCATGAAAAGACTGACCGCAAAAGAAGAAGAAGTAATGGGATTTTTCTGGGAGAAAGGTCCTTTGTTCGTCAAGCAGCTGCTGGAGTTCTATCCCGAGCCGCGTCCGCACTTCAATACGCTTTCCACCATTGTGCGCGGATTGGAAGAGAAAGGCTATCTGGCGCATACGGCATTCGGCAATACGTACCAATACCGTGCCGCCGTGTCGAAAGACGAGTTCAAGTGCGGGACGCTGAAAAGCGTCATCAGCAAGTATTTCAACAATTCCTACCTGGGAGTGGTCTCTTCGCTGGTAAAGGAAGAGGAGATTTCGATAGAGGAGCTGAAAGAGCTTATCAAGCAAGTGGAGGAAGGGAAATAAGGTTGTGTTAGTTTTTGAGTTTTTTAGTTTTTGAGTTTTTTAGTTTGTCAGTTTGGAGTTATTGAATTACTAAAAGATAAACTCAAGAACTTAAAAACCAACAAACTTAAAAACTCAATATGAATGTCCTCATTTTGCCAAATTGCCTGTAGGGGCGTATCGCATACGCCCGAATGCATCAACTAATCCACGTGGATGTTTTTCAGGGCGTATGCGATACGCCCCTACATTGGCTATCTGCGGACATACTTAAAAACTTAAGAACTCAAAAACTTAAAAACTCAAAAAGATATGGGACTATTTTTTATCTATATACTGAAAGCATCGGTCTGCCTGGCTTTGTTCTACCTTTTTTATAAGGTATTGCTGAGCAAGGAAACGTTTCATCGGTTCAACCGGCTGGCATTGCTTGGCATATTGGTCTTGTCGTGCCTCCTGCCTGCGGTAAAGATTGCCATCAGCGAACCTACGGCATTGAACCAGACCGTATCGGACTTGGAAAGCCTGCTGATGCTGGCTGAACTTCGTGCAGGAACAGAAGCCGCGGAAACGGTTTCCCGGTTCGGATGGCAAGAAGCAATGGTAAGCATTTACCTGATAGGAGCTTTCTGCTGCTGCATCAAGAGCCTTATCGGAATCGGGCGGATATGTACCGTCATCCGCAGGAACCGGAAAGAAAGGCTGGCAGACGGGAGCATCCTGGTACGTTATCCGGGGAAAATCGCCCCGTTCAGCTGGATGCATTACATCGTGATGCCGGACACAGACCTGCAAGAAGACAACAGGGCGATAGTGGCACACGAGCAAGCCCACATCCGCCTCCGGCACTCGTGGGACCTGCTGCTTGCCCAAGCGTGCATCGTTGTGCAATGGTTCAATCCGGCGGCATGGCTGGTGAAGCAAGAATTGCAGAACATCCACGAATACGAAGCCGACGAAGCCGTACTGGCATCCGGCGTCAACGCCAAGGAATATCAATTGTTATTAATAAAGAAAGCCGTTGGCTCAAGGCTCTACTCTCTCGCCAACAGCTTAAATCACAGTTCACTTAAAAAACGTATCACTATGATGATGAGAAAAAAATCGAACCCGTGGGCACGCGCCAAGTACCTCTACGTACTTCCGCTGGCTGCAGTAGCTGTAGCCGCTTTTGCCCGTCCCGAAATCTCGAAACCGCTGAATGAGATTTCACGTGTCAAAGTTACGGAATTTCCGGCAATATCCGATGCCGTAACAAGTGAAAGTATCGAAAAAACCGATACACTTAAAGGAAAGCCCCAAACGATAGTCATCGTGGGGGACAAAAACAATCCGGACAATGAGGAAGAACCTTATACGGCGGTAGAACAGATGCCCCAATTCCCGGGCGGCATGAAAGCATTGATGGAGTATATCAGCACAAACCTGCGCTATCCTGAAGACGCCAAGCAGCAGAAGACGGAAGGAAGGGTCATCGCCCGTTTTACGGTAAAGAAAGACGGAAGCATCGGAGACGTGAATATCGTGCGTGGCGTAAGCCCCAGCCTCGATGCCGAAGCCGTGCGGGTACTTTCGGGTATGCCCAAATGGGAACCGGGCATGCAGAACGGGAAAGCCGTAGCGACCCTCTATACGGTTCCGGTAATGTTCAAGCTGGATAAGGAAGGTGCAGCAAGCGATAGCACGATAATTTCTTTTGAACCGCAAGGTGTATTGATTCTCGTTGATGGGAAAGAATTCCCTACAAAAGACTTGTTCACGATTGACCCGAATACAGTTGAAAAAGTAGAAATCATAAAAGACCCTGAAAAGATTGCTCCCTACGGGGAAAAAGGTAAGAACGGCGTAATGCTGATTACGATTAAAAAGCATTAAATGAAGAATGAAGAATTAAGAATGAAGAACTCATCACGCTGGATGAAAATTCTTCATTCTTAATTCTTCATTCTTCATTAAAAAAAGCCTCATTTTTCCGCATCGAGCGACTTCAATGATTTCCCGTGTTCGCGCTCTTCCTTGCTTCCGGCATAAAGTCCATCGATGATACCGTCGGCAAGACCAATGGTTGGCACATAGATATATGAGGAGCCTAAGATATCGGCTATGGTCAGGAAGATGTTGCCTGCAGGCACGATAACATCTGCACGGTCGGGCTTCAGGCTAAACTTATCCATACGCTCTTCCACCGACAAGACACTCAATTCGTCGTACAAGCCACGCAGGGTTTCTACCGTCATCCGCTGGGCTTTCTTGTCTTTCTTCTCCGCTAGCCGGTAAAGCTTGTTGATGTTTCCTCCCGAACCGATGATGTTGGTATCGGGATATTGGCGGGCAAGTTCCGCCATATCCTCTTTCAGGCGCGTCCACTCGCTTTCCTTTACCGCCTTGTTCAGCAAACGCACGGTACCGATGTTGTACGAACGGCTGCACTTCAGTTCGCCTTGCGAAAGCAGGTTGATTTCGGTAGAGCCGCCTCCTACATCCACATACAGGTAATTGCCCGTGCGGTCTTTCATATATTCAATGTGGTTGTTATAGACGATTTGCGCCTCTTCCTGTCCGCCGATAATCTCAATGTGAATACCGGTTTTCTTCTCGATTTCCTTGATGATGTCCATACCGTTCTTGGCATCGCGCATCGCCGAAGTGGCACACGCGCGGTACTTCTGCACATCGTAAATCTTCATCAGATAGGCATACGATTTCATCAGGCGCATCATGTTCTTTTCACGCTTTTCCGAAATCTTTCCCTTGCCGAACACATCAAAACCCAGGCGGAGAGGCACACGCAGCAGCAATTCCTTCGTGAACTTCGCCTGTCCTTCATTTTCTTCAATCCGTTTCACCAGCAAACGGGCGGCATTCGAACCGATGTCGATTGCCGCATAATTCATCTCTGTCATTCTTCTTTCTCGTTTTTAGCTACATAGTAATTATACAATGCTTCTTGCGAACGGAAAGGTTGTTCGTCGACAATGGCGTGAAACTCATTATCGCCCGTACCATCGACAATACGTCCCTGAAGCGTATCCTTCAGTCCATACTCCACGATACGCTTCATTTCCTCTTTGATATCGGGGTCGTAAACAGGTGTCACCACTTCTACCCGATTATCCAGGTTACGGGGCATCCAGTCGGCCGAGCCGATGAACACTTTCTCCGTACCGCCCGCAGCGAATACAAAGATACGAGAATGTTCCAAATAACGGTCAATAATTGCGTTAATTCGTATATGATCACTCACTCCGGGCACATCGGTGACCAGCGAGCAATTGCCCCGCACCACCAAATCGATATCTACACCGGCTTGAGAAGCTTCATACAGTTTGTCCACCATCATAGGGTCGGTAATGTGATTGACCTTGATTTTGATATAAGCCGGCTTTCCCGCTTTCTTGTTCTTGATTTCATCACGAATCAAAGCGATGAACTTGTTTTTCATCTCATTGGGCGAAACCAGCAATTCCTTGAACTTAATTGGAGCATACGGACGCTCGATAAAGTCGAATACGGCATTCACGTCCTTCACCAGCCTGGGCGAAGCCGTCATCAACATACAATCGGTGTACATACGGGCGTTACCCTCGTGGAAGTTTCCGGTGCTGATGCAAGCGATGTCCGGACCGGTCTTCATCCCGATGTGGGTAATCTTGGAATGCACTTTCAAGCCCTCCACACCAAAAATAACGCGGATACCCGCATCCTGCATCTTCTTCGACCAGTTGACATTGGAAGCCTCGTCAAAGCGTGCCAGCAACTCGATGACTACGGTCACCTTCTTTCCGTTGCGTGCGGCAGCTATCAACGCCTTTACCACTTTCGACTCTTTTGCCAGACGGTAAAGGGTAATCTTTACACTGGTCACCTGCTTGCTTACGGCAGCTTCCTGCAACACACGGATAAACGAATCAAAGCTATGATAAGGCACATGGATAAAACGGTCTTTCTTCTGTATTTTCTGAAGCAGGCTATCCGGACCGTCCAGGCTCTTACGCAAGATACAAGGCCATGCGGGATATTTCAGGTCGGCACGGTCGCAATCGGGAAAACGCATAAAATCCTTATGGTTCTGATAACGTCCGCTTGCCATCACCGTATCGTTCTTGTCCACATCCAGTTTTTTCAGCACGCGTTTCAGCAGGTCCTTCGGCATACTGCTATCGTAAAGCACACGCAAAGGCTCGCCGTGCTTACGGCTCTTCACCCCTTTCAATATCTTCTGCAAGGTACCGCTATTGGCATCGTTGTCGATTTCCATTTCCGCATCACGGGTAAACTTGTAAGTATAAGCCTCGAAATGAGTATATCCCAATCCCTCGAACACCAGAGGGAGGCAGCACCGGATCACATCGTCCAAATACATCAGATAACGCTTCTCGCCTTCGTTTGGAAGACGGACAAACCGCCCGCATACGCTTACCGGCAGTTCCAGGAATGCATAATCTGCCACCCGTGTGCTTTCCTCTTTGCTCACCTTTACGGCGAGGTAAATGTTTTCATCGTTTCCGAAATCGAGCGAACGCACCTCCGAAAACCAAATCGGAATAACCTGGCCGCTCAACTTCGACTTATAAAAAGAATATATGAATGCCTTCTGTTCGGGAGATATTTCGGTATCGGAAAGCAGGAAGATATTTTCTTTGCGCAACTCTTCGGTAATGCCTACCACAGCTTCGCCATACTCCTTCACATAACGCGAATTGAGGCGGGATATCTGCTTGATAAGTTTCTTAGCATGTTCGCTTTCCGAAGCCGCCGACTTATCCGCACATTCGGCTATCCGGCTCTGCGAAGCCATGCGCACACGGAAAAACTCATCCAGATTATTCGAATAAATGCCTAAGAAAGACATACGCTCCAACAAAGGCACATGCGGACGGCATGCTTCCTGCAGAATACGCCGATTAAAGAACATCCAACTAATATCCCGATCCAAATAGGGGAACTTCTTTTTCTTCTGTAACATAACTAAACATTTTTCTGCAAAGAAAGACAATTCTTGTTACATTACGATTGCAAAACCAAAAAGAATCCCTAAATAATTCTAATCAGCTCAAAAAAAAAGGCGACAAGTCCTCACACATACTCCTCCACCATATACATTCCTTGCATGTAATCGTGCGAGATATGTTTTTCCAATTCGTTCAGGATGATGTAACGCGAAGAGCGCACCCATGTCCCGAACGTCGGGTCAGGCTGGTAAGTCCCGGCAAATGCCAACAGCTTGTCCAAGTTGAATCCTTCGTCTACAATCCCACTTCCGTCCAAAGTGGCATCGTACGCATTGCACTCCTGCTCGATATGTGCCGGTACCATCAGGATAGGCTTACCCAGATACATCGCCTCGCATATCGACTCGAAACCTGCCGTACTGGCGTATGCCTTGCAACCTGCCATCTGGCGCAGGAACTCCCGGTCGTCCAACTGATAAAACGACAAGGTTTCGTCTATCTTTTTCACCGGTTCTTCTTCCCAATGGTCCCAAAAGAAGCGCAAAGGTACCTGAGGATGTTCTTCGTGCCAGCGGCGCACATAATCAGAAAATCCAGAATTGACCATATACCCGTGAATATAATCGCCTTTCACCGGCTCCTGCTCGAACACTTCCTGACGCAACAGGGGAGGAATGATGCTGATACGATGCTTCTCATCGTCTTTCATCGCACGAAACGAAAGTGCCAGCCTGCGCGATGCACCTAACGAAGTGAGACGAGTGAAGAGGTTCATCAGAAACGAACTGCACCGGTTCTTTCTCGGCATCCGGAAATCCTTATGCAGGAACAGATACTGATGTCCGATACATACCATCGGAACAGACGGGCGGAAGAAGAAATAAGTAAGCCCCGTCATCAGTTCGTAAAAATTGATGACCAGGTCGGCTCCCGTTTCACGGATACGTCGGTTGACGTAGCACATACTTTCATAGTATTCGGGCAATTTCAGCAAGCTGTACATAAAACTCCGGCTCAGATTGGCACGCCTGTTGGCGCGCGTAGGCAGAAAATTGGGGCTGATAATATGTTTGATAGGTGCCTGAATGTTCCGAATGAAAAACCCCGGCAAACGGCGTGACTCACTCTTGCCTACCAGCACTTCCACCACATCGTGGCCGTTCTCACGTAACAGTTTTTCCAGCGAAATCGCTTGGGTCAAGTGTCCCCTTCCCTCTCCTTGGACTACGAATAATACTCTCATGATGCTACAGGTATAATTGATAATACGGACTTTTTTTCTTCCATTTCCTTCTGTTTAACCATCTCCGTGTAATAAACCACATTCCAATTGCCTTCCTTGTCTTCGGTCAAGGCAGACATCGTCTCTACCCAGTCGCCCGAATTCAGGTAATGGATGCCATCTATCATTCGGTTCTCCGGATGGTGAATATGCCCGCAAATCACCCCATCGCATTTCCGGTTGCGTGCAAAATCCACCAGCACCGTTTCGAAATCGGATATATAATTCACGGCCTGCTTGACTTTTTGCTTGATAGCCTGCGACAACGAGTAATAAGGCTTACCCCGCCTGATGCGGTACTTATTGTAAAGACTGTTCATCTCCAGCAACAAGGTATAGCCGATGTCACCCAGCTTCGCCAGCCATTTCATCCCCGATGTCACTTTGTCGAACACATCCCCATGGGTTACGAAATAATGCTTGCCGTTGCTTTCCAGCACATAGTCTTTCACAAGGGTCAGGTTGGCAAACTGCAAGGGGATAAGACTCTCCAGAAAATCATCGTGATTGCCCCTCACATATACAATCTCCGTCCCCCAATTCTCCATCATCTTCATCAGAATCTTGAAAAAACGCGTATGTTCGGCTTTCCATTTCCGCACACCCGACTTCTGCAGACTCCAGCCATCGATAATATCGCCGTTCAGGATAAGACGGTCGCAATCTACCGCACTCAAAAAATCACTCACCTGATTCACTTTCGAATGAGAAGTACCCAAATGGATATCCGAAAGCACTACCGTACGGTAATGAGGTCTTATGTTCATCATATAGTCCGATTTAAATCAATACAAAGAAAGTACTTTTTTATTACAATCCAAAAGATAAAACTAAAATAATTTATCAACTTACATCTTCCAGCGTGTATATCAAGGATATTTCCCGGAAATATTCTTCGGCCACTTCCATCAGATTTTCAAGCGCGTCATCTTCTGTCTCGCCGTAAGCACAGCATTGGTCATAGTCTGACAGATAAGCATAATAACCGCCATCGGCTGTGCATTCCAACACATAATTTTCAGAAAAAGGAGTACCTATATTCATAATCGTCATTTTTTTAAACTTCCCAAAAGTCTCCTTTTCATATTACAATATGATGTATATGATGTTACTTTTCTGTTTATCCGATGAAGACATGCCATTTTTTCTGCCAATTATCGTATCTTTGCAGGCAGAAACACAAAAAATGACATGGAAATGAAAAAACTGATTATATTCGACCTTGACGGCACTTTACTCGACACCATAGCCGACCTGGCTGGAGCCACTAACCATGCACTTGCCACTTATGGTTATCCCATTCACGAGACAGACGCTTACCGGTTCTTCGTAGGCAACGGCATCAACAAACTTTTCGAACGGGCTTTACCCGAAACAGAACGAAACGAAACGAATATCATGAAAATCCGTTCCGTTTTTATACCTTATTATAATAAGCACAATGCCGACCTGAGCCTGCCATACGCAGGAATCACACACGTATTGGAAACTCTCCAGGCTAAAGGATGCCAGCTTGCCGTAGCATCGAACAAATACCAGGAAGCCACCACCAAGCTTATCACCCAATACTTCCCTACCCTCTCTTTTGTCCGTATTTTCGGACAACGGGAAGGCGTGCCGGCCAAGCCCGACCCTGCCGTAGTATTCGAAATCATGCAGGCTGCAGGAGTATCTCCTCAAGACACAGCTTACATCGGAGATTCAGGCGTAGACATGCAGACGGGCATCAATGCCGGAACAGAAACCATTGGTGTAAGTTGGGGGTTCCGTCCGCGCACCGAACTGGAAGCCTACCATCCGGCATTCATCGCCGATACACCCGAAGAATTGCTGTCTTTTTTAGGTAACTAGGAACCAGTTGGCTAGGGACTAGGTTCTGAATACCTTAGTAAAACTATTTAAAACCTAGTACCTAGTCAACTGGTTCCTAGTCCCTAAAAGCTTAAATAGACAACTCGTCAAGCACCTGGATAAGCGACTTGTCGAGCGGCTTGTCTTTCTTGATGGCTTCCGAGAAAGGCACATACACCACCTTATCATTGCGGATACCTATCATCACGTTCCGCTGGTCTTCTTTCAGCGCCTCGATAGCACCTACCCCCAGGCGGCTTGCCAAAATACGGTCATACGCGCTCGGAGAACCTCCCCGCTGCAAGTGCCCCAGAATGGTGACACGCACGTCGTATTGCGGATATTCTTTCTTCACACGCTCGGCATAGTGCATGGCTCCTCCGTCCTTAGGCGATTCGGACACAATCACGATACTGCTGTTCTTCGACTTGCGGAAGCCGCGCCCGATAAACTGCTCCAGCTGGTCTACGTCGGTCTGGTCTTCCGGGATAATGGCAGCTTCGGCTCCCGAAGCTATCGCACTGTTCTGGGCAAGGAATCCGGCGTCACGCCCCATTACTTCCACAAAGAAGATGCGGTCGTGCGAAGTCGCGGTGTCACGTATCTTGTCCACACATTCCACGATGGTATTCAGTGCCGTGTCATAACCGATGGTCGAGTCGGTTCCGTACAAGTCATTGTCAATCGTTCCGGGCAAACCGATACACGGCACATTAAACTCTTGCGCAAAAGTCAGCGCACCCGTCAACGAACCGTTCCCGCCGATGACAATCAACGCATCAATGCCTGCCGCCACCATGTTATCATACGCCACCTTACGGCCTTCCGGAGTCATGAAGTCCTTCGAACGTGCCGTTTTCAATATCGTACCTCCACGCTGGATAATGCTGCTTACATCCTGCGTGGTAAACTCCTTGATTTCATTCCGAATCAAACCTTCATAACCTCGGTAAATGCCTTTCACCGTATACCCGTTGAAAATAGCGCTGCGTGTCACCGCACGGATAGCCGCATTCATGCCCGAAGCATCACCTCCCGAAGTCAAGATTCCAATACATTTAATTTGTTTCATACCGTCTTATCTGTTAGTTAGTTAAATCTGATGCCTTCCCTTACGGAAATGCACCTCAAATGTAAGACATTCATAACGAAACGCGCAATCTGTAAGTATAAAATATTTAAAATGCCGTAAAATCACATCTCTTTCCCAAAAGCATTTTGAGCTTTCCGGGCTTTTCGTTATCTTCGCTTTTCAAAATTCACACTTTTCCGGATACCAAATCAAAGAAACCATCATCAAAACCATGAGCCGCACCCCCTCACACATCGAACGAGAGAAGCGCGTAGTAACGCAAATGATCAAGCTCTATTGCCGCCATAAAGAAGGAAACGCCACGCTTTGCCCCGCCTGCCAGGCACTTTTGGAATATGCCCATGCCCGCCTCTCGCATTGCCGCTACGGCGAACAGAAACCCACCTGCAAGCAATGCCCCATACATTGTTACAGCCCTCGGATGCGCGGGCAGATGCGAACCGTCATGCGTTATGCCGGACCAAGGATGTTACTTTATCACCCTGTTTCCGCACTTGTGCATTTATGGAAAGAACTTTTTTGAATAAGTAACTGTTTTGAATTTGTCGTACAATGATTTAGGATAAGTTTTTATGAATCCTACAAACATCCCATGTACTATGTAGGGACGGAGTCAGCCCTTACATGGCTATTGGGAAAAATGAGAATATTCATTAAATAAGTGCCCATTATTTGTTTCAATATTTTTAACATCTAAAGATGCATGATTTATGCTTACCTTGCATTTCATAGACAAAAGTAACACATTAGAACCTACGAATATGAATGCAATGAACAAATGGACCAGGACGTTACTGCTAGCCACAGCAATGGGCAGCACACTCGCTTTTTCATCGTGCCTGGACGATGATGACAATTACTACACAGCCTACAACGGTGCAATCGTTACTGCCAAAACAGATACCGACGGCACATTCTACCTGCAGTTGGACGACAGCACAACCGTACTTCCGGTCAACATCGCTACATCTCCATTCGGCGACAAGGAAGTAAGAGCACTGATGAACTTTGATTTTTCGGAAGAATCTGCCGGCAAATACGACCAAGCCGTCACAGTCTATTGGATGGACAGTGTCTTGACCAAACCAATGGCAACCGATCTGGGAGAAAAAAATGACTCGGTGTACGGCACCGACCCTATCGAAATCGTACGCGATTGGGTGAACATTGCCGAAGACGGATACCTCACACTACATTTCAGGACGGTATTCGGCAACGGTGGAACCAAACACATGGTCAGCCTCCTGCCGACAAATAATCCAGAAAACCCGTATGAAGTGGAACTACGCCACAATGCATATGGGGACACTTACGGAGAACAAGGAGACGGAATGGTGGCATTCAGACTCGATGCACTGCCCGACACCCAAGGCAATACCGTCAAACTGAAACTGATCTGGCAATCATATAGCGGCGAGAAGTCGACTGAATTCGATTATCGCTCACGGGAAGAATAAAGACAAAGAGGGTAAGGAAGTCCCCCATTCCCCACCGTCAAGTTAGAAGTGCAACTCCGCCACCGCCTTCCTCCGTCCTTGGAGCGTAGCGGAAAGGGCGGAGGAAGGCGGTGGAAGCCGGGCTTCGGGTCATCCG
>NZ_NFJG01000087.1:0-19392 GCF_002159755.1 Bacteroides sp. An269 | reverse complement strand
CTGACGAAGAACAGGAGCGGAAAGGACCAAAAAATCGCCCAAAGCACACACGAAAACGGATACATCAAGCCAAGAAAAACTTTTTGGAGAAATTCAAAACAGCTTCTTAGATCTTCAATCCCCGATTGGAACATCAGACATCATTTTTGTGTATCTTGTTCCGATTGGGGCATTTAGTTAGGCCGATGTCTTAAATCATGCTATAAAACACACATTTTGTAATATAGTGTTGCCTGTAATAAGAAAAATGCAATTTTTTTAGGTAAACGGGAAAAAAAAACGAACTTTTCATTTTGCCTTGTTTATTTAATTACTAATTTTGAGGTGTTAAAGAAATAACATTTTTTATGCAATTAATAACCTTAATATAACAGCTATGAGTTATTTACGATTTGACAAGACGCTGATGACGAATTTGGAAGAATCTTTGACACGTGAAATTCTTCGGACTAATCGTTCTGGCGCGTATCATTGCTCTACAATAGTAGATTGCAACACTCGCAAATACCATGGTTTATTGGTCATCCCCGTGCCGGAACTGGATGATGAAAACCATGTGTTGTTGTCCTCGCTCGATGAAACGGTCATCCAGCATGGGGCTGAGTTTAATCTGGGACTCCATAAATATCATGGAGACACTTTCAGTCCGCGTGGTCACAAGTACATCCGGGAGTTCGAATGCGAGAAAGTGCCTACTACTATTTACAGAGTGGGAGGTGTAGTGCTGAAGAAAGAAAAGTTGTTCGTGCATCATGAGAACCGTATTTTGATTCGTTATACTTTGCTGGACGCTCATTCCAGTACGACACTTCGCTTGCGCCCGTATTTAGCTTTCCGTAGCGTACGTCAGTACACTCATGAAAACGCACAGGCAAGTCGCCAGTATGATACCGTAAAAAACGGAATCAAAACATGTATGTATCCGGGATATCCCGAATTGTTCATGCAGACCAATTGCCCGAACGAATTCCATTTCCAACCAGATTGGTACCGGGGCATAGAGTATCCGAAAGAACAAGAACGCGGATACGATTTCAATGAAGACCTGTATGTGCCGGGGTATTTCGAAATGGAAATCACTAAAGACCATCCGGTTGTGTTCTCGGGAGGCATTTCGGAAATTGAAACCGCTAATCTGGACCAGCTCTTCTCGGAAGAAGCAGACCGCCGTACTCCGCGCGACAATTTCAAGCATTGCCTGATTAATGCCGCCCACCAGTTCCTGAACAAACAAGGAGACGAGTCATACGTCTTGGCAGGCTACCCATGGTTCAAATGCCGTGCGCGTGACATGTTCATCTCTCTGCCGGGACTGATGCTTGCCATCAACGAAACAGACAAGTTCGAAACGGTGATGGACACGGCATCTAAAGCGATTTACGAATTCATGAAAGGCGAACCCGCAACGCTGAAAGTCTACGAAATGGAACATCCGGATGTATTGTTATGGGCAGTATGGACTATCCAGCAATACGCGAAAATGGTATCACGCGATGCGGCACGAAGCAAATACGGGGCATTATTGAAAGACATCATGACGTATCTTGCCGAAGGAAAACATCCGAACCTGAAAGTATGTGATAACGGACTGGTATATGCCCAAGGAAGAGACAAAGCCATTACGTGGATGAATGCAATGTCGAACGGCCGTCCGGTTACTCCGCGTACAGGATATATCGTCGAATTCAATACACTGTGGTACAACGCGTTGATGTTTGCCGGAGAATTGCTGGGCGAAGGAGGTGATACAGAATTTGCCGGAACCTTAACCCAATTGGCAGAAAAAGCAGGAAAGGCTTTCATTGACACATTCTTGAACGAATACGGTTATCTGCTCGATTACGTAGACGGAGACATGATGGACTGGAGCGTACGCCCGAACATGATTTTTGCAGCAGCATTCGATTATTCTCCGTTGAATGCCAAACAGAAGAAAGGCGTGGTCGATATTGTGACAAAGGAGCTTCTTACTCCGAAAGGTTTACGCTCGTTAAGCCCGAAGAGCGGAGGCTACAACCCGAATTATGTAGGCCCGCAAATCCAACGCGATTACGCTTACCATCAAGGTACGGCATGGCCCTGGCTGGAAGGATTCTATCTCGAAGCCTATTTGCGCATCTACAAGCGTAGTGCCATTTCGTTCGTAGAACGTCAGATGATTAGCTTCGAAGACGAATTGTCACTCCATTGCGTAGGCTCTATTCCTGAATTATTCGATGGAAACCCGCCATTCAGAGGCAGAGGAGCCATTTCGTTCGCCATAAACGTGGCTCAAATATTGAGAACTTTAAATCTGTTAGAAAAATATGACAATCAGTAAAAGGGAGGAAATACTATGAAAGTTTTAATGTTTGGATGGGAATTTCCTCCCCATATCTTGGGAGGTTTAGGTACAGCCAGTTACGGACTTACCAAAGGTTTAGCGCAACAAGAGGACATGCAGATTACCTTCTGCATACCGAAGCCATGGGGAGATGAAGACCAAAGCTTCTTGAAAATCATCGGCATGAACAGCGTACCTATCGTATGGCGCGATGTAGAATGGGATTACGTAAAAAGCCGTGTAGGAAACTATATGGACCCGCAGCTCTATTACGACTTGCGCGACCATATCTATGCCGATTTCAACTATATGCATACCAATGATTTGGGTTGCCTTGAATTTTCAGGGCGTTATCCGGATAATTTGCATGAAGAAATAAACAATTATTCCATTGTGGCGGGAGTGGTTGCCCGTCAGCAGGAATTTGATATCATCCATTCGCACGACTGGCTGACCTATCCGGCAGGTATTCATGCCAAGCAGGTATCAGGCAAACCGTTGGTCATCCATGTTCATGCTACCGATTTCGACCGTAGCCGTGGCAATGTAAACCCTACGGTTTATTCCATCGAAAAGAACGGTATGGACCACGCCGATTGCATCATGTGTGTGAGTGAATTGACACGACAGACGGTTATTCATAAATACTATCAGGATCCGCGTAAAGTCTTTACGGTCCACAATGCCGTGTCTCCGTTGTCAAAAGAGATTCAGGATATTGTACCGCGTAAAAATCCGAACGAGAAAATCGTTACCTTCCTGGGACGTATCACCATGCAGAAAGGACCGGAATATTTTGTTGAAGCGGCTGCGATGGTATTGCGCCGTGCGCGTCACGTGCGTTTCGTCATGGCAGGTAGCGGTGATATGATGAATGCCATGATTCGTCTGGCTGCCGAAAGAGGCATTGCCGACCGTTTCCATTTCCCGGGCTTCATGAGAGGCAAACAGGTGTACGAGGTATTGAAAGCCAGCGATGTGTACATCATGCCTTCCGTATCCGAGCCGTTCGGCATATCGCCACTGGAAGCTATGCAATGTAGTGTGCCTACCATTATTTCCAAGCAGTCGGGGTGTGCCGAAATCTTGAGTAAATGTATAAAGACCGATTATTGGGATATTCATGCCATGGCAGATGCCATTCATGCTATTTGTACTTATCCGGCATTGTACGAATACCTGCGCGATGAAGGAAAGAAAGAAGTCGACGGTATTGTATGGGAGAAAGTAGGCGTGAAGATTCGCGGCTTATACGAACAGACTTTAAAAAATTGTGGAAAACTATAATTATACAAAATCGATATGAAAACAATCTGTCTTTACTTTGAAATACATCAGATAACACATCTCAAACGCTATCGTTTTTTTGAAATTGGTACAGACCATTATTACTACGATGATTACGCAAACGAACAGGGCATCAACGACGTGGCGGAACGTTCGTATATTCCGGCATTGACCACCCTGATTGAAATGGCAAAAAACAATGAAGGAGCTTTTAAGGTTGGTCTTTCCATTTCAGGTGTAGCACTCGAACAATTGGAGATACATGCACCGGCTGTTATCGAACTGTTGCAGGAACTGAATGCTACAGGATGTTGCGAGTTCATTTGCGAGCCTTATTCTCACGGATTGTCTTCTCTGGCAAACGAAGAATGCTTCCGTGAAGAAGTAGAATTTATGCGTAAAAAAATCAAGGATTATTTCGGTCAGGATCCGAAAGTGTTCCGTAATTCCAGCTTGATTTACGACAATGAAATAGGTGGAATCGTAGCCAGCATGGGCTTTAAGGGCCAACTGATAGAAGGTGCGAAGCATGTGTTGGGATGGAAGAGCCCGCACTATCTGTATCATTGCGCCGAGAACCCGAATCTGAAACTGTTGATGCGCGACTTCAAGTTGTCGGACGATATCAGCCTGCGCTTCTCTAATTCGGAATGGAGCGAATATCCCTTGTTTGCAGATACTTATATAGACTGGATTGCCACTTTGCCCGAAAACGAACAGGTCATCAACATTTTTATGGAACTGTCGGCTCTCGGTATAGCACAACCGTTGTCTTCCAACATCCTGGAATTCTTGAAAGCATTGCCTGCATGTGCCAAGCAGCGGGGCATCACATTCTCGACCCCTACCGAAATTGTTACGAAATTGAAATCGGTAGATATGATGGATGTGCCTTATCCGATGTCTTGGTCGGATGAAGAAAGAGACATCAGTCCATGGCTGGGTAATGTGATGCAGCGCGAAGCGTTTAACAAACTGTACAGTGTGGCCGAGCGTGTGCATTTGTGCGACGACCGCCGTATCAAGCAAGACTGGTTCTACCTGCAGGCAAGCAATAATTTCCGTTTTATGACTACAAAAGATACGGGAGTTGGGCTGGATAGAGGTATCTATGATTCACCTTATGATGCATTTACTAATTATATGAACATCTTAGGCGATTTCTTGGCTCGTGTCAATTCGTTGTATCCGGCAGATATGGACAATGAAGAGTTAGGGTCTTTGCTTACCACTATCAAGAATCAAGGTGAAGAGTTGGTTCAGCTGAACGATGAGGTGACCAAGCTTCAAGCCGAATTGAAGAAATCTGAAGCTAAGAAGCCTGCGGCAAAGAAAACAACAACCACAAGAAAGACAGCTGCGGCTAAGAAAGAAAAGTAATTTTTTCAGATATTTGAGAAACTGTTTTGAATTTATCGTGTGCTGGTTGGGGATGGGTTTTTAAGGCATTTCCAATACTGTGAAGAAGAAGACAGCAAGCTATCTGACAAGAACAGAAGCGGAAAGGATTAAAAAATCGCCCAAAACGCATACGAAAACGAATACATTAAGCCAAGAATACTTTTTGTAGAAATTCAAAACAGTTTTTGTTAAGTTTGCGCCCGATTTCATATGAATGAAGTCGGGCGTTTTTAGTAATAATAGTATGAGTGCATTTCTTGTAAGATTATTAATCTTCATGCCGAAAGATTATTAATCTTCACGCTGTAAGATTAATAATCTTAGAAGCTGTTTTGAATTTATCGTGCGATGATTTGGGATGAGTTTTTGAGGCATTTTCGCTTCTGTGATGAGGAAGATAGCGGGCTATCTGACGAAGAACAGGAGCGAAAAGGACCAAAAAATCGCCCAAAGCACACACGAAAACGGATACATCAAGCCAAGAAAAACTTTTTGGAGAAATTCAAAACAGCTTCTTACAAACAATGCAGCTATATTGGGATGAGTTTTTGAGGCATTTCCGTTTGTGTGATAAGGAAGATAGCGGGCTATCTCTGACGAAAAACAAAAACGGGAAGGACCCCCAAAATCGCCCAAAGCACACACGAAAACGAATACATCAAGCCAAGAAAACTTTTGAAATATTTCAAAACAATTTCTTATTGCCATACAAAGATTATTTTTTCACCCAATCATGGAAACTAAGGAATAGGTTTCTTTGACAGAGAAGGTAAAAAAATGTATCTTTGTAAAAACATCAACCCAACCATTATCAACTTTTTACATAAAATACAATAGAGCAACATGAAACTTCAAAAACTGATTGGCTTGACGGCTGGTTTGTGCCTAAGCGGCATAATTTACGCCTCCGCTCAAACGCAACTGACCGACTATGTAGACCCGCGCATCGGGTCGGAAGGACTGGGACGGGTATTTATCGGTCCGTCTTGCCCTTATGGAATGGTCAAACCTTCGCCCGACTGCACTCCTTCACCCAATAGCGGCTGGCTGCCCATGCCTGAACGGGTGGACGGATTCTCGCAAGTACACGTAAGCGGAACCGGAGGAGGTCCCAAGTATGGGAATATTTTAGTGACGCCTTTCTGCAACGGAATGGACCAAACCCAACACTTGGATTATCGGGCTTACGAAAATATCCGGCTGGGATATTACGATACCCGATTTAAGCAGAGCGGCATCCGTACGGAAATCACCACCACGGAGCGGGCTTCGTTCTACCGCTTCACCTATCCCGCTGATTCCTTGAAATCATTGGCTATCGATGCCGGTTTCTTCTTGGGAGAAAGCCCCGTGCCCGATGCACGTGAAGCCCAACAGTTCGTAGGTTCGGAAATAGAAATCCTGTCCGACCATGAAGTGAGCGGCTATACCCGAATCCGGGGAGGCTGGAACAACGGACGCGCCTATACGGTTTACTTTTACGCCGAAACCGACAAGCCTTTCACCCAGTGCCGCACATGGAAAGGAAGCAAGATAACCGACGAACGCTCCCAATTCGATTCGTATGAGAAAACCGGCGCCTTGCTCCGTTTTGCAGAAGGAGACTCGGTGGTGCAACTGAAAATCGGCATCTCTTTCCTGAGCAGCCAACGTGCCAAGCACAATGCCCGTACCTACATTCCCCACTGGTCTTTCGAGAAAGTGCATAACGGCCTGCTGGCACAATGGGAAAAGCTGTTCAAGGCGATTGAAATCGCTCCCGATACTCCCGAAACGCAAAAGCGGATGTTCTATACCGCGCTCTACCACACGATGATTATGCCCGTAGACCGCACCGGAGAGAATCCGCTTTGGAACGACCCTGAGCCTTATTACGATGACTATTACGCCATTTGGGACACTTACCGCACCTCTACCCCACTCATCACACTTATCGACCCGCAACGCGAAACCGACATCGTGCGCTCGCTCATCACCATCTATAAACGGGATGGATACATGCCCGATGCACGAAGCGGAAACGCCAACGGACGTACGCAAGGAGGCTCGAATGCCGAAATCGTCATCGCCGACGCTTTTGTGAAAGGCTTGAAAGGCATCGACTATGAACTGGCACTGAAAGCCATGTTGCAGGATGCTACCGCAGCACCCGGAGGAAATCAGGAAGCGGAAGGACGGGGCGGACTGGTCCCCTACCTGGAATTAGGCTACATCCCGTATGGCATTCCACGTGCAGGAAACCGCACCGTAGAATATGCGTATTGCGATTATGCCATCGCATTGGTAGCCAAAGGACTGGGAAAAGAAGACCTCTACCGACACTATCTGAAACAATCGGAGAACTGGAAAAACCTGTGGCGGAGCGATTACGAACACGAAGGGGCAAAAGGATTCATCATGCCGCGCGACAAGGACGGGAACTGGCTCGACCAGATACCTTTCGGTAACTCGAAAGTGCAGAAGCCTACGTACACCTACACACCGGTCACCTTCGAGGGACCGTGGTACACCCCGTGGTGGGACATGTTCTTCTACGAAGCCAGCTCGTGGGAATACTCGCTCAGCATCCCTCACGATGTGCCGGGGCTTATCGCACAATGCGGAGGGAAGGAGAAATTCGAAGAACGCCTCGACATCTTCTTCGACAAAGGGTTTTATAATGTGAACAACGAGCCTTCGTTCCTTACCCCCTGCCTGTATCACTGGATAGGGAAACCTTGGCGGAGCGATGACCGCATCCGCGAAATCATCACCACCCACTTTAACGACTCTCCGATGGGACTTCCCGGAAACGATGATTCGGGAGCGATGTCTTCGTGGCTTGCCTTCCACATGACAGGACTTTATCCCAATGCCGGACAAGACTATTATCTGATACATGCCCCGATGCTGAAAGAAACCACCTTCCATCTGGAAGACGGAAAAGACTTTACCATCCGAGCAGAACGCCTCTCGGACGAGAACCGGTACATCCAGTCGGCGACTTTGAACGGGAAGGATTACCCTTACTCCACCCTGCGCCATAAAGACCTCGTGGCTGGCGGCGAACTGGTATTGAAGATGGGAAACAAACCCGGCAAATGGGGAACAGAATTAGGATTATAAACGAATATAGTTGCATCATGAAAAAGATATATCTTCTCTCTTTATTGATTATAGGTGCATGCTGCACCGGAAGTATATGCGCGCAAACCGCCCTGCCTGATACATTACTGTTCGTGTTCAAACTCCACGGACAGACCCGCAAATACGAAATGTCATTCCGCGAAAAGAACGACACGTTGCGCATCGACTGGCGCATCTTGCGGAACCTGCATTGGCAAAAAGGAAGCTACCTGATGGCTCCCGCATCGCAAGAAGCGGGAAACTCATTATGCTTCCTCCAGCCCGTAGACAAAGAAAACCGCCTGTTAGACATAAACGAAACCGCCTACATGCTCTCACGCCAAGCCTACAAGGAACTGAAGACGACCGGGGCATTTCACTATAACCAGACGGTTTACAAGAAAGGAAACAAAAAAGGAGAAGCCTTGGGATGCCCGCTCATCTATTGCATAGACCAAACCGAAGGAGCAGAAATATGGATATTGGATAATGAGTCCCTGCCCTTGATATGGAAGATGCAGAACAATCCGCTGAACGTAAACTGGCAGGTAGAGCATCCTTCGGCTACATACAAGGACCCGATAGAGGTAGTGGTACACCGGGGCGCCAACCATTTGGCACCCGAAAACACGGTGGCTTCGGCATACGCAGCTTTGGAACACGGTGCCACGTGGATAGAGCTGGATGTACGGAAAAGCAAAGACGGAGTGCTGTATAACCTGCACGACGAAACCCTCGACCGCACCACCAACGGGCAAGGCGCATTAGCCGATATGAATTCTGACGAAGTGGACAAATTAGACGCAGGAAGTTGGTTTGGAAAAGAATATGCCGGCACACGTATCCCTCGCATCTCGGAAATGCTCGATTCGCTCTACGGAAAAGCAAATGTATTCTTCGATGTGAAACGCGGCACGCCCGTAAAAGACCTCGTAAGACTGATCCGCCTGAAAGGATTCGCTACGAACAGTTTCTTCTGGTTCGCCGATGAAGGAATGCTGAAAGAGTTTGTCCGCCTTGCTCCGGAAATGAAAATCAAAGTAAATGCGGATGACATCGCCCGCCTGCAATATTGGATGACGGTATGCCGCCCGTCGTACGTGGAAATCAATCCCGAACAAATCACACCGGAATTCAAGGCGTTCTGCAAGGCTAACGGCATCCGCATTATGGCAGCTATCCTAAACGCAAATGAAAAAGCCTATCGCACTGCTATAGAGAAAGAGCCAGACTTGGTCAATCTAGACCAGCCTGAACTTTTTCAGAAAGTGCTTGCCGAATAAAAGACGATTTCACTTATACACAAGAAAGAGGCTGTATCAAAATGAAAACTAATTTTTATTTTGATACAGCCTCTTTTTCTATCTGAAAAATCGACCTTTATTTATACTCGTCCCAACTCTTGATGGCAATGTCATCAATGCTCATCGAGCAAAATGCATTGATAAACGCACTTGCCAGACGGGCATTTGTTATCAACGGGATATTCAAGTCAATAGCCGCACGACGAATCTTGTAACCATTGGTAAGTTCACCTACCGACAAGTCACGCGGAATGTTCACCACCATATCGATTTCTTTCTTATGAAGCATCTCAAGTGCCTGCGGATGTCCTTCTTCGCTGGGCCAGTACACACGGGTATTCTCAATGCCGTTCTCGGTGAGGAACTTCGAAGTACCGCCAGTAGCATAGAGATTATAGCCTTTCGCCTTCAATGCACGCGATGCCTGAAGCATATCCACCTTCTGCTTGGTGCTACCCGTAGAAAGCAGAATATTCTTTTCGGGGATACGATATCCCACCGAAAGCATCGCTTTCAGGATGGCGCATGAAGTATCATCACCCAAACAACCGACTTCGCCCGTAGATGCCATATCCACGCCCAATACAGGGTCGGCTTTCTGCAAGCGGTTAAACGAGAACTGGCTCGCCTTGATGCCTACATAATCCAGTTCGAAGAGGTTCTTTTCGGGTTTCTCTACCGGAAGACCGAGCATCACCTTAGTGGCAAGTTCAATGAAGTTTATCTTGAGCACCTTGCTCACGAACGGGAACGAACGGGAAGCACGGAGGTTACACTCAATCACCTTGATATCATTGTCGCGGGCAAGGAACTGGATATTGAACGGTCCGGAAATGTTCAGTTCCTTGGCTATCTGACGGGAAATGCGCTTGATACGGCGCACTGTCTCCACATACAGTTTTTGGGGAGGGAACTGAATGGTAGCATCTCCCGAATGTACACCGGCAAACTCGATATGCTCGGAGATGGCATAAACGATAATCTCACCGTTCTGAGCCACGGCATCCATTTCCACTTCCTTAGCATGTTCGATGAACTGGCTCACTACTACCGGATGTTTTTTCGATACATTGGCGGCAAGCTGCAAGAAACGTTCCAGTTCGTCTTGGTTGGAACAAACATTCATAGCTGCTCCTGAAAGTACATACGACGGACGTACCAATACCGGGAAACCGACTTTCTGAATAAAAGCGTTGATGTCGTCCATCGAAGTCAATGCGCTCCATTCGGGCTGGTCTACACCGATGCGGTCGAGCATAGCCGAGAACTTATCGCGGTCTTCAGCATTGTCGATACTCTTGGCAGATGTTCCCAGAATATTCACTTTTTGTGCATCGAGGCGCATGGCAAGATTGTTTGGAATCTGACCGCCAGTCGAAACAATGACTCCATGCGGATTTTCCAAGTCAAGAATATCCATTACGCGTTCAAATGTCAGTTCATCGAAATAGAGACGGTCGCACATATCATAGTCGGTAGAAACCGTTTCGGGATTATAGTTAATCATTACCGAACGATACCCTTCCTCGCGGATGGTATTCAATGCCTGCACGCCGCACCAGTCAAATTCCACCGATGAACCGATACGGTAAGCTCCTGAACCAAGCACCACAATACTCTTGTGGTCGCCCAAATAATGCACATCGTTTGCCACACCGCTATACGTCAGATACAGATAGTTGGTCTGTGCAGGATATTCAGCGGCAAGGGTATCAATCTGTTTTACGACCGGAAGTACACCGATGGCTTTACGGTACGCACGCACGGCAAGAATGCCGTCTTCCATCTCACCTTGATAACCGATGGCACGTGCCACCTGAAAATCGGAAAATCCCTGACGTTTGGCTTTATAAAGCAATTCTTTCGGAAGTTCGGAAAGCTGTATATGATTGTTCCCCCATTCGTGCAGTTCTTTGGAAGTCTGCATAATGTTTTCCAGTTTGTAAAGGAACCATTTGTCTATCTTGGTCAGGTCGTGGATTTGGTCAACGGTATAACCGGCACGCATCGCCTTCGAAATAACAAAGATACGCTTGTCGGTAGGTTCGCGCAATGCCTTGTCGATATCGGCAATGACCAGTTCTTTGTTTTCTACAAAACCGTGCATGCCCTGCCCTATCATACGAAGGCCTTTCTGAATCGCTTCCTCAAACGTACGTCCGATAGCCATAACCTCGCCTACCGACTTCATCGAAGAGCCTAACTCGCGGTCTACGCCGTGGAACTTGCCCAAGTCCCAGCGCGGAATCTTACATACCACATAGTCGAGTGCAGGTTCGAAAAATGCCGATGTAGTCTTGGTCACTGAGTTCTTCAGGTCAAACAGTCCATAGCCCAGTCCCAACTTGGCAGCTACAAATGCCAGCGGATACCCTGTTGCCTTCGATGCCAGTGCAGAGGAACGGCTCAGACGGGCATTTACCTCAATCACACGATAGTCTTCCGATTCAGGGTCGAAAGCATATTGCACATTACATTCGCCCACGATACCGATGTGACGGATGATACGGATGGCAAGCTCGCGCAGCTTATGGTATTCACTGTTGGTCAGCGTCTGGCTCGGAGCAATGACGATACTTTCACCCGTATGAATGCCCAGCGGGTCGAAGTTTTCCATATTGCAGACCGTGATGCAATTGTCGAACCGGTCACGCACTACCTCGTATTCCACTTCTTTCCATCCTTTCAGGCTCTTTTCCACCAAAACCTGCGGAGAGAAGGAAAATGCTTTTTCCGCCAGCACATTCAGTTCTTCTTCGTTATCGCAAAAGCCTGAACCAAGACCTCCCAAGGCGTATGCTGCACGGATAATAACCGGATAGCCCAAGTCGCGTGCCGCCTGGCGTGCCTGCTCAATATTCTCGCAAGCCTCGCTCTTGATGGTCTTCACGTTGATTTCATCCAGCTTCTTCACAAAGAGTTCGCGGTCTTCCGTATCCATAATGGCCTGTACGGGAGTACCCAATACCTGCACGCCGTATTTCTCGAACACCCCTCCCTGATAGAGAGCGACACCACAATTCAATGCCGTTTGACCGCCAAACGAGAGCAACACCCCATCCGGACGTTCCTTATCGATGACTTTCTCCACAAAATAAGGAGTGACAGGAAGGAAATAAATCTTATCAGCCACACCTTCCGAAGTCTGCACCGTAGCGATATTGGGATTGATAAGCACCGTTTCGATACCTTCTTCCTTAAGAGCCTTCAGTGCCTGCGAACCGGAATAATCAAATTCGCCAGCTTCACCGATCTTCAATGCGCCGGAACCCAGCAACAATACTTTCTTTATGTTATCTTTCATTGATATTTCTATAATTAGTTGTTAGTTCTTATTCCTTTTTTGAAACGCAGATTAGCGCAGATTCACGCAGATTAAATTTTTTATTAAAATAATCCGCGGAAATCTGCGTTAATCCGCGTTTTATCCTAAATCTCAGAGCAGTTTCACGAACTCATCGAAAAGGAATTCCGTATCTGTAGGCCCGCTGGCTGCTTCCGGATGAAACTGAGCCGAGAACCAAGGATTGCATTTGTGGCGGATTCCTTCGTTCGAGCCATCGTTCATGTTGATGAAAAGCGGTTCCCAATCGGCTCCCAAGGTATTATTGTCCACCGCATATCCGTGATTCTGCGAAGTGATGAAACAACGCTCCGTCCCTACCATACGTACCGGCTGGTTATGGCTCCGATGACCGTACTTTAACTTATATATTTTTGCACCTCCTGCCTTCGAAAGCAACTGATTACCCATACAGATACCGAAAATGGGAAGTTTTTCGTTCTGCATCGCTTTGCGGATGTTCTGCACAGCCGCATCGCACGTATCAGGGTCGCCCGGTCCGTTGGAAATAAAAAGCCCGTCAAAGTCCAGTCCGTTAAAGTCGTAATCCCAAGGCACACGGATAACCTCCACACCGCGCTTGAGCAGACAACGGATGATATTGGACTTCACCCCACAATCCACCAACACTACCTTCTTGCGCCCGTTACCCTCGTTATAGCGAATCACGTCCTTACACGATACTTTATCCACATAGTTCACTCCGGCGTATTGCGCTTCGGGAACGTTGTCCGGTTCATCATCGAACACAATCTTTCCCATCATCACACCGTGCTCACGCAACACCTTCGTAAGTTCGCGTGTGTCAATGCCTGTGATACCGGGAATCTGCTCACGCTTCAACCAGTCCGCCAAGCTCTCCACAGCATTCCAGTGGCTATACCGCTCGCTATAATCACTCACGATAATCGCCTCAGCATGTATTTTTTCACTCTCCATAAAAGTAGGCAAACCGTTCGCCTCGAATGTGAACGGAGGCACCCCGTAGTTCCCTACCAGCGGATAAGTCAACGTCATCAACTGACCTGCATACGAAGGGTCTGTCAGGCTTTCCGGATATCCGGTCATCGCCGTATTAAACACCACTTCACCCGCTACCGGCTTCTCATAACCGAACGACTTGCCGTGAAACCGGCTCCCGTCGTCAAGGATTAACGTCACGTTTCTCATTCTAATCTAATTCGTCTTTATTGTTTTGTGTTTTTTTCTTATTCTTAGTATAAAGATAAATTCCTATAGCAACTAAACAAAGGCCTATCAGCAAATTATCCGCTATTATCGCAATACCCATACCTAAAGCTATAAATACAAGCCAAAGATAATTTTTGTCCTTTTGTTCACTCATTGCTTTTTATTATCTTTCTTTCCTTTCAAACCGCAATCAATAGTAATGCCAACGAGTAAGCCTAAGGGCATCCATAAGGCTATGTTATCAAGGCAAACACCGATTGTCACTCCCAGCATCAGCCCTACTGCCAAACCATATCCGGCATCAAATTTCGATTTGTTTTTCTCTTCCATATCACTTTTTCATTTGTTCATCCGACCATTTCTGAAGGCGTTCGTATTCCTCTTTCGTAAGCCGCATAAACGAACCATGCTGAGGATGGGCTACGCCTTCAAGAGTAACGGGCGAATGAAAATTCTGAAGATATTCATCAGCCTGGCAAATGCGGTACCGCTTGGGATTGGATGAATATTCGATATAAGCAACGCGCCACGTAGAATCGCCCACCAGCTGGAATGCCGAGCAGCCTTCGCACTTCTTGTTGCCCTCGAACTTCACATAATCGTTTTCATCCTTTATCTTATAAGGTCCGGTCAGTTTGTCAGAAGTAGCGGCAAAGATGCCCGGCGTACCTCCCTCTTTCTTGATAAGCATGTGGTAAAGCCCGTCGGCAGGCACATAATTGATGTCAGCATCAATGGTAGCATAACCCCAGTCGACCAGCACACGAGGCTTGGTCAATCGGGTGAACGAAGCATCGGCGTACGAATAAAATACCCGGTCGTACTTATCCTCGGCAGGATTGAGCAAGGAATAATAAATCATGTATCCTCCTTTGGTTCCGTCGGGCCATACATAAGCAGGGTCCCAAAAGATTTGAGGTGCCCATACCCGCTTGATGCCGGCATAATCCTTATACACATCCGGTGAATCGGGATCGCAGAAAATATCCGGTCCCTTGCGGAAGTCGAAGGTAGTAGAAGTCCAATGAATCAAATCATCGCTACGGAGCAGGTTGATGCCATAGTTAAACCATTGCTTGCTCTTTCCGACACACATGTCAGTAGTAACCATCAGATAACCTTTCCCGTCCGAAGTGCGGCAGATAAAAGCATCGCGCGCGCCTCCCTCAATAGGCGAAAGCTTCTGCACATCATACACGGGACCTCCGTCCAACAGGTCGTGATAGTTCAGTCCGTCGCGGCTCAAGGCGTATGCCGTCCATTCCCCGCGTCCGCTCATGTGGCAATACAGATACCCGTAATCGCCTTTCTGCACATTTTGCGCATGTCCTCCGGCAAGAGCCAAAGCTGCAACCGAAGCCAAGAAAAACCTTCTCATACCTTATTATATATAGGAGTTAAAATTGGTATATTTGTTCAATGTAATCAATAAATGCCTTGTTGACCAGTTTCACGCCCCCTGGAGTAGGATAGTCACCGCTGAAGTACCAGTCTCCTTCATGGTCGGGACAAGCCTCGTGCAAGCCATCGAGCGTCTGGTAAACGATTTCCACTTTTGCCTGTGTGCCCACAGGGGTAAGAAGTTCCACCATCTTGCGTGAGATTTCCTCATCGGTAAATGGCGCATAGATTTCTTTCACATAATTCACCATATCTTCTTTAGGCAAGCCCACTTGCTCTTTCGACTTACGGTATGCATCTTCGATAACGCGACGCATCCCCCTGTCCTCCAACAAGGCAATAGCGGCACGGAAAGCAATGAACTGCTCCATACTTGCCATATCAATGCCGTAATAGTCGGGATAACGCACTTGGGGCGAAGATGACACAATGACAATCTTTTTCGGATGCAAACGGTCGAGAATACTAATAATGCTCTGCTTCAGCGTAGTTCCCCGCACGATGCTA
This sequence comes from Bacteroides sp. An269, assembly GCF_002159755.1. Lineage (NCBI taxonomy): Bacteria > Pseudomonadati > Bacteroidota > Bacteroidia > Bacteroidales > Bacteroidaceae > Bacteroides > Bacteroides sp. An269. The sequence continues at coordinate 3,530 of NZ_NFJG01000087.1, read as the reverse complement.
TCATCGATTATCACCAGGTTATCGGCATAGGGGACCAGACTTCCATACGTTACATCATATACATGGGCGGCAAGGTCGTTCCGCGTATTGCCTTCGGCGATAAATGTACGCAACTTGATATCCTTGATAGCTACCTTTTCGCTCCGGATGCGTTGCGACAAGATTTGTTCCAGTTCCGTATGGCTGGGCTTATGCCCCAATGCCTCGATGCGCTGCACCTTGAGCTGGTTCAGGTAATTGTCGAAACCTTCCAACATGCCATAGAATGCCACCTCCGCCGTATTCGGAATAAAAGAAAATACGGTATGCACCACATCGTAATCGATTACTTTCAGAATCGGATCCACCAGTTTCTGCCCCAAGAGTTTCCGTTCGCGGTAGATATCCATATCGCTTCCCCGGCTGAAGTAAATGCGTTCGAACGAACAAGCCTTCTTCTTCTTCGGCTCATTGATTTGCTCCAGACGCATCTGCCCCTTCTTGTTCACCCAGATAGCCTGCCCGGGCAAAAGTTCGTTGATGCTGTCTGCAGGCACATTCAGTACCGTCTGAATGACCGGCCGCTCGGATGCAAGTACCATAATCTCATCGTCCATATACCAGAATCCCGGACGGATGCCCCACGGGTCACGCACGGCAAACGCTTCACCGCTTCCCGTCAGCCCGCATATCACATATCCTCCATCCCACTTCGGAGTAGAAGTCTTCAACACATTGGTAATGTCAATACGGTCTTCAATCGTATGCGTAATGTCCATTCCTTCCAGCCCTTCCGCCTTACATTCATTATAAAGGCGTTCCACTTCGCGGTCGAGCCGGTGCCCCACCTGTTCCAGCATGATATACGTATCGGCATACTTGCGCGGATGCTGACCCGCGGCTGTAATGTCGGCAAATATCTCATCGACATTCGTCAAGTTGAAATTGCCGCACAAGGCAAGGTTCTTTGCCCGCCAATTATTGCGCCGCAAAAAGGGATGCACATACGAAATGCCACTTTTGCCTGTGGTAGAGTAACGCAGATGCCCCATATAAAGCTCGCCGGCAAAAGGCAGGCATTGCTTGGCATATTCCGCATCTGCCATCTGTTCGGGAGTAAGCTCTTTGAAATAACCGTGCACCGTTCCGAATATTTCGGTAATCGCTCCCGACCCTAACCCTCTTTCACGGAACATGTATTCCTCTCCCGGATTTGCCTGAAGCTTTACACAGGCCAGTCCGGCACCTTCCTGCCCGCGGTTGTGCTGCTTTTCCATCAACAGATACAACTTGTTGAGCCCATACATCCATGTTCCGTATTTCTCTTGATAATATTCCAACGGTTTAAGCAACCGTATCATCGCTACTCCGCATTCGTGTTTAAGTGGTTCCATATTGCTCGTTTTCGTTTAGTCGCCGTTAAGATAAAAAAAATACCTGAATTACCGAATCGGTAAGTTCAGGTATTCATGTACATATGCTAATTTTTTATGTAAAAATAAAACTTATACATTCTCTTTTTAATTATAAAAGTTCGGGCATAAAAAAAGACCCACAATGTGAATCTTCGAGCCGAAAGCGGGACTCGAACCCGCGACTTACTCATTACGAATGAGTTACTCTACCAACTGAGTTATTTCGGCTTATGGCTTTTTCTGAAAAGCGATGCAAAGATACGGCTTTCTTTGAACCTACAAAAGAAATCGGCAGTTTTTTTTCAATTATCCACAAAAAAACGTTTATAAGACAACATTCACCTCCACAGAGAACAATGCATAAAAATATCATTATATTACATACACAAGCAACTTATTCAATATTTTGTCATATACATAAACAAAACTTTTGCTATTTAATCAGAAAACATCTATTTTTGTGGCACTAATAAATAACAGCATCCATGAAATATCCAATTTTATCAGCAGAAGAAGCTGCAGCGCTTATCATCGACGGACAGACGGTCGGCATCGGAGGATTCTCGTCAGTAGGTACACCGAAAGCAGTCCCCGCTGCATTGGCAAAGCATGCAGAAACATTACACAATGAAGGAAAAACGTTTAAAATAGGACTTATTACCGGAGGGGCAACAGGAAATCAGGTGGACAGTGCCCTGACCGAAGCACATGCCGTTGCTTTCCGCACTCCTTTCCAGTCGAACAAGGAAATGCGGAATGCCATCAATAGCGGCGAGGTGCAATATTTCGATCTTCACCTTTCGCAAATCGGACAAGACGTGCGCTACGGATTCTTGGGGAAAATCGATGTGGCTATCATCGAAGCTTCCGGCATTACCCCTGAAGGCGACCTCATTCTGAGCACCTCGGTAGGCATTTCGCCCACCCTGACATGTGTGGCAGACAAAATCATTATCGAATTGAACGAAGCTCATGCGGGCAAATTGACGGGAATGCACGACATCTTTGTGCTCGACAATCCGCCTTACCGCCGTGAAATTCCTATTTATAAGGTAAACGACCGTACCGGAAGCATCAGCGTGAAAGTAGACCCCAAGAAAGTGGCTGGAGTGGTGTTGACAAACGAGCGTGACCAGATAGCCGCCTTCACTCCTCTGAACGAAACCACACGCCAAATCGGACAAAACGTAGCAGACTTTTTGGTAAAGGAATATCGTCAGGGAGCGATTCCCAAAGAATTTCTTCCTTTGCAATCGGGCGTAGGAAACATTGCCAATGCCGTATTGGGGGCTTTGGGCGGCGACCCGCACTTGCCTGCCTTTTCGATGTATACCGAAGTGATACAGAACTCCGTTATCGACCTGATGCTGGAAGAGCGCATCCGTTTTGTGGCAGGCAGCTCGCTTACACTCTCGGACGATAAGTTGGACCTGCTTTACGAGCACATCGGTGAAATGAAAGACCGCGTCCTGCTCCGTCCGCAAGAAATCACCAACCACCCTGAAGTCATCCGCCGGTTAGGTATCATTGCGGTCAATACAGCACTTGAAGCTGACATCTTCGGCAATGTAAACAGCACTCATGTGTCGGGAAGCAAGATGATGAACGGCATCGGAGGCTCGGGCGACTTTGCACGTAATGCCTACCTGTCTATCTTTACCACCCCTTCTACGGCGAAAGGCGGTCTTATCTCGTCCATCGTACCTCAAGTATCGCACGTAGACAGTACCGAACATGATGTACGCATCCTTGTAACCGAACAGGGAGTAGCAGACTTGAGAGGAAAATCACCGCTTCAACGGGCACGTCTCATCATCGAGAATTGCGCGCATCCCGACTATAAAGAACTGCTTTGGGATTACCTGAAACTTTCGGAAGGGCATTGTCATACCCCGATGTCGCTCCGTAACGCCTTCCAGATGCATCTGGCATTTGCCGAAACAGGTGATATGCGGAACACGAAATACGTATGATTTGTTCACCACAGAGGACGCAGGGGTTTTTAATTTACGATTGGGCAATTTACTATTTAGTTCCTATGTTTGTAATGTGCTAGCAAAATAGCATAAAGCCAAGAGAATTATTAAATTTGTAAATGAAAGAAATAACTTAATAAAACCTATGACTTTATGCGTA